>NZ_JALXPM010000033.1:0-32337 GCF_025147615.1 Brevibacterium luteolum
AAGGTGCCTTGTCTTGTCACGATGACCGATTCCATCTTCCGCCTCGCACGCTGGCAGCAGGAGACCGCCGTCCAGCTCATCGACATCCGCCAGGCAGCGCTTAACGATGCCGACGTCGACCTGCAGTCCAACATCCCGGAGATCGCAGACGCTCTCGCAGCGGCGCGCTTCGCCCAGAAGCTCGTCCCCCCGGGGCGAAGGCACCATGTGCGCGCGGGTGACCCTCGGCGCCGGACAAGCAGCCGGCCGGCGATCCCCGGCCATGACAGCTGAGTCGCGAAGGCCACACCGCCTCGGACGCCGCCGGGCACTAGACTGAAACCCACGCACCCGCGACCTGAAAAGAGGAACATGAGCGCTATCCGCGTCGCCGTCATCGGAGCTCACGGACGCATGGGCAGCCACGCCGTCGAAGCGATCGAAGCCGCAGAGGGACTTGAACTCGCCGCCGCACTCGGCAGCTCCGACTCCCTCGACTCCCTCACCGACGCCGATATCGACGTCGCCGTCGAACTCACCGTGCCCAAGGCGACCGCCGACAACGTCGCTTTCCTCGTCTCCCGCGGCATCGACACCGTCGTCGGGACCACCGGCTGGGACGCCCAACGCCTCGACGCACTGGAGCAGCAGCTGGCCGATCAGCCAAACACCGGCGTGCTCATCGCTCCGAACTTCTCGATCGGCGCGGTGCTGGCGATGCACTTCGCTGAGATCGCCGCCGGCTACTTCGACTCCGCTGAAGTGCTCGAGATCCACCATCCGCGCAAACTCGATGCGCCCTCGGGAACCGCCGCCCACACCGCCCAGCGGATCGCCGCCGCCCGCCAGCGGGCAGGCCTCGGGCCTGCTCCGGACGCCACCGAATCGGACCCCGACGGCGCCCGCGGAGCAGTCATCGACGGTATCCACGTCCACGCCGTCCGACAGGCCGGCATGAACGCCAGCGAGGAGATCATGTTCGGCTCCCAGGGCGAGGCGCTCACCATCCGCACCGACACCTTCGACACACAGGCATTCATGCCCGGCATCATCACCGCTGTGCGCGCCATCGGCGACAAGCCCGGCCTGACCGTCGGGCTCGAGCACTTCCTGTCGATCTGAGCACCGCTATACGCATGTCGAAAGCGAAGCTCGGCGCACTCATCATCTCAGCGCTGCTGGTCCTGTACCTCATCTTCATGCTCCAGCGCGCCTGGATCATGCTCAGCGATCCCAACCTCATCGCCAAAGCACTCGGGATCGCACTCCTCGTCCTGCCCATCGTCGGGGCATGGGCGCTCATCCGCGAGCTGCTCTTCGGCTCCGCGATGGAGCGCCTGGCCAGGATCCTCGGCACGGAGGGCGGACTGCCGCCGGACACGCTTCCGCGCACCCCCGGCGGCAAGATCATCCGCGCAGCAGCCGAGGAGGAGTTCGAGAAGTACCGCGCCGAAACCGAAGCGGCCCCCGATGACTGGCGCAGCTGGTTCCGCCTCTCCTGCGCCTACGATGCCGCCGGGGACCGGCGCAGGGCACGTGCGGCGATGCGGCACGCGATCAAGCTGGAGAAGACAGCCGTCTGAGACCGGCTCACGCCCGCGAGGCCGGCGGTGCCGGCAGGAGTCCTGCCCGCACCCGGGCGACCAGTAGGCTGAGCGGCCACTCGAGTGGTCCGCGCGGACTGACGAAGCGCACCCACACGGTGGCGAAGACCAGGGCCGCGACGATATGCACCGCCAGCCCTGCCAGCGGCGGGAGGAGCGCTTCGGTGATCTCCACGCCGATGACGTGGACGGTGTAGATGCTCAGCGGCATGGCACCGGCTGCGATGAACGGGGCCAGCCAGCGCAGCGCCGGCCCGCGAGCGGCGAGCATGCACACCGCCAGCACCGCGACCGCCACCCCTGAGGTATGCAGCAGGTCCAGGGGAGTGGCCGAGTGCGGCCCGGCGATCACCAGCCACCACCAGGAACCCGGCAGGGTCGTGCCGTAGCTGCCGACCGCGAGCAGATACTCCAGCTCGGAGCCGAACGGATCCGCGCCCGAGGCGAGCTCGGCCTCGAGCACGGCCCGCCCGCCCATCGTCAGCAGCAGCGAGGAGGCGAACAGCGTCAGTGCCGCCACCGCGGAGCCGATGAACGCCAGCCCGGTCCACAGGCTGCGCGACGTCCAGTCGAGACGGGCGATGCACATGCCCAGCAGCACGAAGCCCATCCACTGCAGCACCGGGTAGTACCCGGTGATCGCCAGCTCCGTCAGCAGCAGCCCCGGATCGGCGAGCATGAGCACATCCGGGACCTCGTAGCTGGGGTACAGGCCCTGCCCGGTGCGCAGCGCATGGCTGAGGAACGGGGTGGCGATGAGCCACACCGGAGCCAGGATGCCCAGCGCCAGCCGGGGCAGGCGCAGCAGGAACGAGGCGATGATGAACATCAGCCCGTAGTTCGCGAGGATCACCGCCACTGAGGAACCCAGTGAGGCCAGCAGCAGGCCGAGGACGAAGATCACCGCCCCGCGCACCCACAGCCCGGACGCGGCCGCCAGCCAGGCACGCGGTCCGGGCACGGAGAGCAGCGTGCGGGTCGAGAGCACCACCGAGACCCCGGCGAGCACCGCGAACAGGGCCGAGGAGCGGCCGGCGAAGAGCGTCGCCCACGTCGGATCCGGGTCATCGAGGGGAATGATATGTGTGATCATCATCCCCAGCAGTGCGATCGACCGCGCCAGATCCACCCCCAGCAGTCGCATCCCGGCGGCCGGCCCCGAGGCGGTGGCCGGCCTGGCAGCAGGCGGGCCGGCAGGCGTGTCGGACATGGATCCTCCCGGTGATGCGAGGCGCGGAATATCGCCCCCGATTCTTTCACAGCCGCCGTGCCTGTCCTCTCAGCTGCGAGCGGCGGCGGTAGGATGAGAGCATGGCTATGGTGAACTCTGCGCAGGCACGCGATGCTGCCGCGGCCTTCGGCACGGTCGGCACCGCAATGGTGACCCCCTTCTCCGCCTCGGGAGAGGTCGACTACGACACCGCCGAGGCGCTCGCCGCCCACCTCGTCGACCTCGGCAACGACATGCTCGTCATCTCCGGGACCACCGGCGAATCACCCACGACGACCGATGCCGAGAAGTCCGAACTGCTCACCGCCGCCCGCCGCGGCGCCGGTGATCGCGCCAAGCTCGTCGCCGGGATCGGGACGAACAACACCACCCATTCGATCGAGCTCGCCCAGCAGGCCCGCGACGCCGGTGCCGACGGGCTGCTGCTCGTCACCCCGTACTACTCGAAGCCGCCGCAGGACGCCATCATCACGCATATGCGCGCTGTCGCCGATGCCACCGACCTGCCGGTGATGCTCTACGACATTCCCGGCCGCTCCAGCGTGCCGCTCGAGCCGGCCACCCTGGCCGCCCTCGACGCCCACCCGAACATCCTCGCCGTCAAGGACGCCAAGGGAGACATCGCCTCGGCCCTGCAGGTGATGAGCGAGACGGGCCTGACCTACTACTCCGGTGAGGACGCACTCAACCTGCCGCTCATGAGCTGCGGGGCGATCGGCGTCGTCTCCGTCGCCGGGCACATCTGCGCCGACCGCCTCGCCCAGATGACCGAGTATGTCGGCACCAACGATCTCAACGCTGCCCGCGACGTGGCAGCGGGCCTCGTCAGCCTCATCGACGCCATCATGAACCACATGCCGGGAGCGATCTCCGCCAAGGCGGCGCTTCAGCTCCAGGGTGTGCTTCCCACCCGCGCAACCCGCCTGCCGCTGCTTGAAGCATCGGAGGACCAGGTGGAGTTCCTGCGCCGCGAAATGACAAGGAGCGGTTACCTCACGTGACCAACCAGATGACGAACTACGCGATCGATCCCGGCGACCCACCGAAGGCAGACCCCGAGGCGATGCGCATCGTCGCCCTCGGCGGCCTCGGCGAGGTCGGCAGGAACATGACCGTCTTCGAGTACCGCGGCAAGCTGCTCATCGTCGACTGCGGTGTCCTCTTCCCCGAAGAGGAGCAGCCTGGCATCGACCTCATCCTGCCTGACTTCAGCTACCTCGACGACCGGATGGACGACATCGTCGGCCTGGTCCTCACCCACGGTCACGAAGACCACATCGGCGCGGTGCCCTACCTGCTCAAGCGCCGCGAGGACATCCCCGTCCTCGGCTCTTCGCTGACTCTCGCGCTGGTGGAGGCCAAGCTCAAGGAGCACCGCCTGCGCAAGACCGTCACCCGCGTGGTGCGCGAGAACGAAGCCGACCAGCTCGGGCCCTTCGACCTGGAGTTCGTCGCCGTCAACCATTCGATCCCCGACGCCCTGGCCGTGTTCATCCGCACCGGTGCGGGCACCGTGCTGCACACCGGCGATTTCAAGATGGACCAGCTGCCGCTCGACCGCCGGATCACCGATCTGCGTGCTTTCGCCCGCCTCGGCGAAGAGGGCGTCGACCTGTTCCTCACTGACTCGACCAACGCCGAGGTTCCCGGCTTCACCGCCCCGGAGAAGGACATCGGGCCGGTCCTCGACTCCGTCGTCTCCACCGCCACCGGGCGGGTCATCGTCGCCTCCTTCGCCTCCCACGTCCACCGCGTCCAGCAGGTCCTCGAAGCCGCCCAGGCGCACGGCCGCAAGGTCGTGCTCATCGGCCGGTCGATGGTGCGCAATATGAAGATCGCGCAGGATCTCGGCTTCCTCCACGCCCCCCGCGGAGTCATCATCGACCTCAAGGACCTCGACAAGTATCCCGATGACCAGATCGTGCTCATGTGCACCGGTTCGCAGGGCGAGCCGATGGCAGCGCTGTCGCGGATGGCCAACGGCGCGCATCCGAAGGTCGAGGTGAACGCCGATGACACGATCATCCTCGCCTCCTCGCTCATCCCCGGCAATGAGACCTCGGTCTACCGCGTCATCAACGGACTCATGAAGCTCGGCGCCCGTGTCGTGCACAAGGGCAACGCCAAAGTGCACGTCTCGGGCCACGCCTCGGCCGGGGAGCTGCTGTACTGCTACAACATCGTCAAGCCCAAGGGCGTCATGCCCGTCCACGGCGAATGGCGGCACATGCTCGCCAACGGCAAGCTCGCCGCCCAGACCGGCGTGCCGGAGGAGAACATCGTCATCGCCGATGACGGCTGGGTCGTCGACCTCAAGGACGGCCGCGCCCGGGTGGTCGGAGCTGTCGACTGCGAATACGTCTTCGTCGACGGCTCTTCGGTCGGCGAGATCACCGAAGCCGACCTCAAGGACCGGCGCATCCTCGCCGGCGAGGGCTTCGTGTCGATCTTCATGACCGTCGACACACAGGCGCAGAAAATCATCACCGGGCCGGTCATCAACTCCCGCGGCATGGCCGAAGACGACAATGTGTTCGACCACATCAAACCCAAGATCGCCGATGCGGTCGCCGAGGCGCTTACCGACGGGGTCAAAGACCAGTACAAGCTCCAGCAGATCATCCGCCGCACCATCGGCCGCTGGATCTCATCACGGCTGCGCCGCCGCCCGATGATCGTGCCGATGGTCGTCCTCGTGCCCGGCGCCGATGCCGCGGTGCAGTGAGCGGCAGGCGGCTGCCGAACAGTCGGCAGCCGCCGCGCCATTTCCCTACACGCCGAACCAAATTCGGCCCGGCCCGCCACCGCGCCCCTACGATAGGCATCATGGCGACCAGTACGACTTCCCCCGCTGGTACCGGACGCAAGAGGCGCGGCACGCAGGCCGCTCCCGCTGCGCGCGGCCCCAAGGGGACTCACGACACCCAGGGACCCAGCGTGTTCACTGGGGCATGGATGGGAGTGGCACATATGGCAGGCAACCGCGCCCGCACAGTGTTCACCGAGACACCCGACGACGACAATCCCAACCGCCGCGACGGCACGGCCTTCTTCCTCGTCGGCCTCGCCATCGTCTTCGCCGCCTTCGAATGGTGGCACATTCCCGGCCCGTTCGGTGACGGCGTGCGCGCCGTCGTCGAAGGCACCTTCGGCCGGGTCGCCCTCGCCTTGCCGGTGCTGCTGCTCGGCTACGCGCTGCGGCTGTTCCTGCGCGGCCGCGAAACCCGCGGCAACAACCGCATCCTCATCGGCCTCATCGGCTTCATCTTCGCCGCCGCAGGCCTGGCGCACATCGCCGTGGGCACCCCGACGTTCGCCAATTCGCACGCCGCACTCATCAACGGTGGCGGCGCGCTCGGGTTCATCATCTCCTCACCGCTAGTCGCCGCCACCACCTCGTATGTCGCCGTGCCTCTGCTCGTGCTGCTCGGACTCTTCTCCGTCCTCGTCATCACCGCCACCCCGGTCAACCGGATCCCGCAGCGCACCTACGACGCCTACTGCGCCCTGACCGGCCACACTCAGCCGGCCCACGCCGATGAGGACGAGACTCCGGCCGCCGATGACCTCGTCAGCGAAGGCCGGCAGACGAACACGCTCAAGCCGATGGGCTCCAAGCGCCGGTCGCGGAAGAAGAAGCTCGACGTCGAAGCCGAACTCGCCAAGGCCGCCGCGGACCCAGAAGCCGACCCGGCCTATGACAAGGCCTACATCCACGAGAACGACGTCACCGGTGACACGCCGGTCCACGATGAGCTCTACGACGTCGACGCGCCCGGCCCCAAGCCCGGCGAGCGCCGCCCGACCAAGGCCGAACAGGACGCCGCGAAGATCCGAGAGGACGCCGCCACCCGCGTGCTCGGCGCCGCGGGAGCGGGCAGCACGGCCGCCGGCGCGGCCGCAGGCACGGTGCCCAACGTCTCGACCCCGGCCCCGCAGGCTACCGGCGAGCTGCCCGAACGCACCGAACAGCTCACCCTGGCCGGCGATGTCACCTACACGCTGCCCTCATCCGACGCGCTCGTCGCCGGCCCGCCGGCCAAGGAGCGCTCCGAGGCCAACGACCGGGTCGTCGAATCCCTGCGCGAGGTGTTCGACCAGTTCGGCATCGACGCCCACGTCACCGGATTCTCCCGCGGCCCGACCGTCACCCGCTACATCGTCGAGCTCGGCACCGGCGTCAAGGTCGAGAAGGTCACCGCGCTGTCGAAGAACATCGCCTACGCCGTCGCCAGCCCGGATGTGCGGATCATCTCCCCGATTCCGGGCAAGCGGGCGATCGGCATCGAGATCCCCAACACGGACCGCGAAACCGTCGCGCTCGGCGATGTGCTGCGCTCGCAGGCCGCCCGGCAGACCGAGAACCCGATGGTCGTCGGGCTCGGCAAGGACGTCGAAGGCGGCTTCGTCGTCGCTGATCTCGCGAAGATGCCGCACCTGCTCGTCGCCGGTGCGACCGGCTCGGGCAAGTCGAGCTTCGTCAATTCGATGATCACCTCGATCATGATGCGCGCGACCCCCGACGAGGTGCGCATGATCCTCGTCGACCCCAAACGCGTCGAGCTCACCATCTACGCCGGCATCCCGCACCTCATCACCCCGATCATCACCGACCCGAAGAAGGCCGCCGAGGCACTCGACTGGGTGGTGCGGGAGATGGACACCCGGTACGACGACCTGGCCCACTTCGGGTTCAAGCACGTCAAGGAGTTCAACAAGGCCGTCCGCGAGGGCACCGTCACCGCGCCTCCCGGCTCGGAGCGCGAACTCCACCCGTACCCGTACCTGCTCGTCGTCATCGACGAGCTCGCCGATCTCATGATGGTCGCCCCCCGCGATGTCGAGGCCTCCGTCCAGCGGATCACGCAGCTCGCCCGCGCCGCCGGCATCCACCTCGTGCTCGCCACCCAGCGGCCCTCGGTCGACGTCGTCACCGGCCTCATCAAGGCCAATGTGCCCTCCCGCCTGGCGTTCGCGACCTCCTCGCTGGCCGACTCGCGCGTCGTGCTCGACCAGCCGGGCGCGGAGAAGCTCATCGGCCAGGGCGATGCGCTGTTCCTGCCGATGGGCGCAGCCAAGCCGATGCGCGTGCAGGGCGCGTGGGTCAACGAATCGGAGATCCACACCGTCGTCGAGCACGTCAAGGGCGAGCTCACCCCGGTCTACCGCGAGGACGTCGCCGTCGACGAGCCCAAGAAGGTCATCGACGAGGAGATCGGCGATGACCTCGAGCTGCTCATCCAGGCAGCCGAGCAGGTCGTCACCACCCAGTTCGGGTCGACGTCGATGCTGCAGCGCAAGCTGCGGGTCGGCTTCGCCAAGGGCGGCCGGCTCATGGACCTGCTCGAATCCCGCGGCATCGTCGGCCCCTCAGAGGGCCCGAAGGCCCGCGACGTGCTCATCACCCCCGAACAGCTGCCCGAGGTCATCGCCCGCCTGCGCGGCGAAGACCCGCCAGCCGCACCCGAGGCGCCGGCCGCCTCGGGCACGGATGACGCAGCTGGCATGCCGGCGACCGACCAGGCCTATGACTCGCCGGTGACCTCCGACGACGACGCCGCCGGCTTCCAGCCCGGCGACATCGACCCGGACACCGGCCTGGAGATCGTCGAGGCCTCCGGTGAAGACGCGTGGCAGCTGACGAACCGGTGAGCGAACAGCGCTTCACCGCCGCCTCGACCCGGGCGCAGATCCTGGAGATCATGCGCGCGTTCGGGGCCGATGCGCGGGCCGCTGAGATCTGCACCGAGGTGATGTTCCACACCGACCTCTCCGGCATCGACTCCCACGGCATCTCGATGCTGCCGATCTACCACCAGGAGATCGCCGAGGGCTCCATCGACCCGGCCGCCGCACCGGTCGTCGAACACGACCACAGGGCCAGCGTCCTCATCGACGCCCGCGCCGGATTCGGGCACCTGGCCGGGCACGCGGGGATGCGCCAGGCGATGGCGAAGGCCCGGGAATACGGCATCGGGCTGGCCACCGTGCACCGCGCCAACCACTACGGCGCCGCCGGCTACTACGCGATCATGGCCGCCCGCGAGGGCCTCATCGGCCTGTCGATGTGCTCGACCCGCGGCGCGCTGCAGACCCCGACGGGCGCAAAGCACCCGTTCATGGGCACCAACCCGATCGGCTTCGCAGCCCCGGCCGGTGACGACGAACCCGTCGTCCTCGACATGGCCACCACGACCGTGCCGCTGAACAAGGTGAAGGTCCACGAGCTCACCGGCCGCCAGCTCGGCGCCGACTGGGTCACCGACACCACCGGCGCACCGGTCCGGAACGCCGCAGCCGCCTATGCCGGGCTGACCGACGAATCCGGCAATTACGGCCTCAGCCCGCTCGGCGGGCCCGGCCCGCAGGCCGCCGGGCACAAAGGCTACGGACTGGCGACCATGGTGCAGATCCTGTCTGCAGCACTCGGCGGAGCCGACCAGCCGGGCAACAGGGACGGCTTCCACGACGTCGGCTACACCTTCATCGCCATCGACCCCGGTCTCGTCAACCCCGCCAACCCGGCAGCCGGCTACACCGCGCAGCTGCGGGAGGACCTGCGGGCAGCCGCACCGCTGGACCCGGCCGTGCCCGTCCAGGTCGCAGGAGACCCGCAGATCGCCCACCGCGCCGACCGCTCAGCCCACGGCATCCCACTGGCCGCACGGCTGACCGATCAGCTCGCAGCACTGTGCGCCGACCTCGGCTGCCGATACCTGCTGGAGGCCCAGCCACCGGCCTGAACAGGGGGTGAGTGAGCGGCTAGACTGGCCGGTGATGACTTCACACGATGCGGCTGCCCAGAAGCCGAGCAACTTCAACGTCCCGAACGTCCTCACGACGGTGCGGATCCTGCTCGTCCCCGTCTTCCTCTTCGTGCTGCTCGCCCACGACGGCCTCGACCCGGTGTGGCGGCTGTGGGCCCTCATCATCTTCCTGCTTGCGATGATCACCGACAAGATCGACGGTGACATCGCCCGCCGCTACAACCTCATCACCGACTTCGGCAAGATCGCCGACCCGATCGCCGACAAGGCCCTCATGTCCGCCGCCCTGCTGGGCCTGTGGTGGATCGGCGTGCTGCCGATCTGGATCCCGGTCATCATCCTCATCCGCGAGTTCGGCATCACCATCCTCAGACTCCTCATCGTCAAGCGGATCGTGCTGCCGGCCTCGAAGGGCGGCAAGCTCAAGACCGTGCTGCAGACCGTTGCGCTGGCGCTGTTCATCGCCATCGCTCCGCTGCACGCCGTGCTGCCGGCCATCGTGACGTTCTGGCTCGTCATCCTCGCCTGGGTCGTGCTCACCGCCGCGGTCATCGTCACGATCGTCACCGGCGTGGACTACCTCGTCCAGATCTACAAGCGGCTCAAGGTCACCCCGTGACCGTCGCCGAGATCATCCGCCGCCTCACCACCGCCGGGCTGACCGTGGCCACCTGCGAATCGCTGACCGCCGGGAAGCTCGCGGCCACGATCGCCGACGTGCCCGGCGCCTCGGCCGTGCTGCGCGGGGGACTGGTCACCTATGCCACCGACCTCAAAACCGCACTGGCCGGCGTCGACGCCGACCTGCTCACCACCTCGGGAGCGGTCCACCCGCAGGTCGCCGCCCAGATGGCCACCGGCGCGGCCCGCGCCTGCCAGGCCGATATCGCATTGGCCTGCACCGGGGTCGCCGGACCGGACCCGCAGGACGGCCAGCCGGTCGGCCGGGTCTTCACCGCCCTGCTCGTTCCGCAGATGGCCGAACCCGAGGTGGTGGGCCACGATTTCTCCGGCGACCGCGCCCAGATCCGGCAGGCGACCGTCGAGGCCTGCCTGTCCCAGCTGGCCGCATGGGTGCAAGATCGCTGGGCATTGTCTTAAACAGCGGCCCTGAGGCAACGCCGGATTGACGGAAACGGTAGATTGGATGGAACAAACCACAGCACCGCGGTGTTGAAGGTTTCACATGAACCCTGTCGCTGAGAAAGGACGCACATGACTCTTCTGCGGACCGAGATCGGTGACACGCTGAGGACCGCACGTCGCCGGCAGAACCGAACCCTGCGCGACGTCTCCACCGGGGCCAGCGTGTCCCTGGGCTACCTGAGTGAGATCGAACGCGGCCAGAAGGAGGCCTCCTCCGAGCTGCTCGCCGCCATCTGCGAAGCCCTCGATATGCCGGTCTCCCTGCTGCTGCGCGAGGTCAGCGACCGCTTCGCGATCAGCGAAGGCGTCGACATTCCCGACACCGTTCCCGCCGAGCTGTCCGAGCGCGTGCTCGCAGACGAAGCGCTCGCCGGACAGGCCTGATGCGCCATACCGCCTACTGGGAGCTGATGAACGACGAGTTCGGCTCCATCCGCGCAGCCTCCCTGCACACAGACCTGGCACTCTCAACACTGGGCTCACGCACGCCGGCTGAGGCGTTCGAAGCCGGATTCGAGGCGCGTGAGATCTGGCTGGCTGTCTGCGCTGCCGCAGGAGTTCCCGAAGAGCGCTGGCTCGGTCAGGACAGGAAGCCGCGGGCCAACCCGTTCTGAGCAGGTGCGGGGACGCTGGCGTCGAGCGAAGGCGCTGCGTCACGCATGCAGAGGCGAGCTTCGACCAGAGGCCAACATCGACGACACGCCGCACATTTCGAACTGATGTTCGCATGAGCCGCTATAGTGGTGCCCAGATACGCCGCCCGGCTGTGACCACAGGTGCGCAGCGCGCGGTTGTCCACAGCTTCACATCGTGAATCGAGTCGATGTCAGTGCCGGAGCCTAGAGTTGCTGGCAGATCGATGAACCACCTCAAGGAGGAATCCATGGCAGCGAAGAACACGCGCGGCGCCGCACCGGCCGCCGGCAACCGGGAGAAGGCGCTCGAAGCGACCGTCTCACAGATCGACCGCCAGTTCGGCAAGGGTGCTGTCATGCGCCTGGGCGAAGAGACCCGCCAGCCCATCGCGGCGATCCCGACCGGATCGATCGCCCTCGATATCGCCCTCGGCGTCGGCGGCATCCCACGCGGGCGCATCGTCGAGGTCTATGGCCCGGAATCCTCGGGTAAGACGACCGTGGCCCTGCACGCGGTGGCCAATGCGCAGAAGAACGGCGGCATCGCCGCCTTCATCGACGCTGAGCACGCACTCGACCCCGAATACGCCAAGGCCCTCGGCGTCGACACCGACCAGCTGCTCGTCTCGCAGCCGGACACCGGTGAGCAGGCTCTTGAGATCGCCGACATGCTCATCCGCTCCGGGGCACTCGATGTCATCGTCATCGACTCGGTCGCCGCACTCGTACCCAAGGCCGAGATCGAAGGCGAGATGGGCGACTCGCACGTCGGCCTGCAGGCCCGCCTCATGTCCCAGGCACTGCGCAAGCTCACCGGCGCCCTGGCCAACTCCGGCACAACCGCGATCTTCATCAACCAGCTGCGTGAGAAGGTCGGCGTGTTCTTCGGCTCCCCGGAGACCACCTCGGGCGGTAAGGCACTGAAGTTCTACTCCTCGGTCCGGATGGACGTCCGCCGCATCGAAACACTCAAGGAAGCCGGCAACGCCGTGGGCAACCGCACCCGCGTCAAGGTCGTGAAGAACAAGGTCGCCCCGCCGTTCAAGCAGGCCGAGTTCGACATCATCTACGGCCAGGGCATCTCGCGAGAGGGCAGCCTCATCGACATGGGTGTCGACAACGGCATCATCCGCAAGTCCGGCTCCTGGTTCACCTACGACGGTGACCAGCTCGGCCAGGGCAAGGAGAACGTGCGCAACTTCCTGCGCGACAATCCCGGCCTGGCTGAGGAGATCGAGCTGAAGATCAAGCACAAGATGGGCCTCATCAAGGTCGAGGAAGAGTCAGCAGAAGCCGAGGCAGCCCCTGAGGCTCCGGCACCGGCAGCCGACTCCCTGGACAATGTCCCGAGCTGATGACGCAACCGGCCAGGACGCCCGCAGCACCGCGGACGTCCTGGCCGCTCTGCAGCAGGCGATCGACTCCGTCGGCACTGACGGGCAGATCCACGGTGCACACTCGTCTGCATCGCTCACTGAGTCCGTCGCAGACGAGCAGCCGGATCCGATCGCTGACGACCCGGAGTACAAGCGGGCGAAGAAACGTGCGCTCAACATGCTCGCTGCCCGCGATCACTCCTCGTCAGAGCTGCGGGAGAAGCTACTCGGCCGAGGGCACCCTGAGGACATCGTCGATGCCCTCATCGAACGCCTGCAGAGTTCGAAGTTGCTCGATGACGCGAACTTCGCCCACAGCTTCGTGCGGGCCAAACGCGAACAGCGCAAGCTCTCACAGTCAGCACTGCGCCGGGAGCTGAAGAAGAAGGGCATCGACGGGCCGATCGCCGATGACGCACTCGGTGAGATCGACGATGAATGGGATCTCGCCTACGCCGTGGCGGAGAAGAAGGCAGCCTCGACTCGCGCTCTTCCGTATGAGACCCGCCAGCGCCGCATCCTCAGTATGCTCGCCCGCCGCGGCTTCCCCTCCGGCCTGTCGTTCGCTGTCGCCCGGCAGGTGCTCGACACCGACTGACAGACTCAGGCCAAGCAGGGTCTATTCGCGTGCTGCTGCTGTGGTAGCAACGCGTGAGGCGATGAGCACCCACGCCAGCACCCACACGCAGCCGGCAAGAGCGACGATCGCCAACGCTGCCTCGGTGAGGAACACGCTCGCCACGCCAGCGACGATGAGCCCGGCACCGGCCACATACATATACCGTGCTGCTGCCCGATGCCCAGTCGTCCACGCCTCGTCGGACTCCATCAGCGTCGCTGTCCGCAGGCCCACCCATAGATTGCGCCGAAGGGTTCCCCGCTGCCCTCGGTAGGCGACAGCGACGACGATCACCCCGGCGAGGGCCAGGGAGAGACCTGTGGTGAGCGCGGCGATGAGGTCGGTCATGATCGATCCTGCTCTCGCACACGGGTGGCAGGGCAGAAATCAGTTAGGGCCGCAGGTGACGTCACCGTCGCTCCTTCTGTGTCGGGGATGCACGGGCAGGCTATCAGCCAGAGGACCGACAGCGAGGCGTACCGGCTTGTGCGCACACGCTAGAATGTCTGCCGATGACTGAGGCAATCGCACTGACTGAACCGGAAGCCGGCAACCGCACCCGCACCTATGAGGTCAAGACCTATGGGTGTCAGATGAACGTGCACGATTCCGAACGGCTCTCCGGTCTCCTCGACGACGCCGGATACGTCCGTGCCGATGCCGGCGACCAGGCCGACATCGTCGTCTTCAACACCTGTGCTGTGCGCGAGAACGCCGACAACCGCCTCTACGGAAACCTCGGCCGGCTCGCCCAGGTCAAGGAACAGCGCCCGGATCTGCAGATCGCCGTCGGCGGGTGCATGGCCCAGAAGGACCGCGACACCATCGTCAAGCGCGCACCGTGGGTCGATGTCGTCTTCGGCACCCACAACATGGGTTCACTGCCGGCTCTGCTCGACCGGGCACGGCACAACAAGGAAGCTCAGGTCGAGATCCTCGAAAGCCTTGACGTCTTCCCCTCAACTCTGCCGACAACCCGCGAATCGACGCATTCGGGCTGGGTGTCGATCTCGGTCGGCTGCAACAACACCTGCACCTTCTGCATCGTCCCGGCACTGCGCGGCAAGGAGAAGGACCGCCGTCCCGGCGACATCCTCGCCGAAGTCGAAGCACTCGCAGCAGACGGCATCACCGAGGTGACCCTGCTGGGCCAGAACGTCAACTCCTACGGCGTTGAGTTCCGCGACCGCGGAGCCTTCGCCAAATTGCTGCGCGCCGTCGGCGCCGTGGAGGGCATCGAACGGGTCCGCTTCACCAGCCCCCACCCGGCAGCGTTCTCCGACGACGTCATTGCCGCCATGGCCGAGACCCCAGCCGTTATGCCGCAGCTGCACATGCCGCTGCAGTCCGGCTCCGACCGCATCCTTAAAGCGATGCGCCGGTCCTACCGGACCAGCCGGTTCCTCAACATCCTCGACAAGGTCCGCGACGCGATCCCGCACGCCGCCATCACCACCGACATCATCGTCGGCTTCCCCGGAGAGACCGAAGAGGACTTCCAGGCCACGATGGACGTCGTGCGCCGCGCTCGCTTCAGCCAGGCCTTCACCTTCCAGTACTCGATCCGGCCCGGTACACCGGCAGCGACGATGGACAACCAGGTGCCCAAGGAGGTCGTCCAGGAGCGCTTCGAACGCCTCGTCGCCCTCCAGGACGAAATCGCCTGGGACGAGAACCGCAAGCTCATCGGCACCGACGTCAACGTGCTCGTCACCAAAACCGGCGATGCCGAGCACGGCCGGATGACCGGCCGTGCCGAAGACAACCGGCTCGTCCACGTGCGCATCGACCCCGCAGCCCAGGACGTCCGCCCCGGTGACGTCGTCTCGACAACGGTGACCGAGGCCAAGCCGTACTTCCTCATCGCCGATGCCGCCTACACGATCCGCCGCACCCGCTCCGGAGACGCCTGGGACCGCAGCCAGGCAGACAGCTGCGGTGCAACCGCCGGCCCGGCAGCAGGGCCGGCCGGACCGACCTCGCTGGGCATGCCGACGATCCGCACCCGCAGCTGAGATGAGCCCCGCCGACCGCACGGCCCAGCCCGTCACGCCGGTCATCAACATCGTCGGCGCCACCGCCACCGGCAAATCCGACCTCGCTGTCGCACTCGCCCAGAAGCTTGGCGGGGAGATCATCAACGCTGATGCCATGCAGTTCTACCGCGGCATGGACATCGGCACAGCCAAGCTGCCCGTCGCTGAGCGCGGCGGTATCGAACACCACCTCATCGACATCCTCGACGTCACCGAAGACGCCTCCGTCGCAGACTTCCAGACCCGCGCCCGGGGGATCATCGCCGACCTGCAGGCACGTAATCTGGTGCCGATCCTCGTCGGCGGTTCCGGACTGTACGTGCGTGCGGCCACCGATGTCATGACCTTCCCCGGCACCGACCCGGCTCTTCGCGCGCGACTCGAAGACGAAGCCGTTACACACGGTCCGGCAGGCCTGCACGACAGGCTCGCCGCACTTGACCCAGCCGCCGCAGCGAAGATCACCACCGGTGACACCCGGCGGATCGTCCGCGCCCTGGAGGTCATCGAACTGACCGGCCAGCCCTTCACCGCCCACCTGCCCCGCTACGCATACGCCATGCCGACCGTGCAGATCGGCTTGGCCGAAGACCGGTCCGTGCTCAACGAACGCATCGCCGCCCGCGTGGAGAGGATGTGGGAAGCCGGATGGGTCGACGAGGTCACCCGCCTGTTCGATGCGGGACTGCGGGAGGGCCGCACCGCCTCCCAGGCGATCGGCTACGCCCAGATCATCGACTACCTCGACGGCAGGATGAGCGCCGAGGCGGCAGTCGAGTCGACGATCATCCGCACGCGGCAGTTCGCCAAACGTCAGCTGACCTGGTTCCGCCGCGATGAGCGCATCCAGTGGCTCGACGCCACCGATCCCGAGCTGGTTGAGAAGGCCGAAGCGCTGCACCGGCAGTGCTATGCTCACGGTGCCGAGACGCTGCCGGCTGAAAGGGAGCCACGCCGATGACCGACGCTCACGCCGCAGACCACACTGCCGCACCGCCGGCCCTGTTGACCGGGCATGGCACCGCCAATGACTTCGTGTTCCTCTATGATCCCGCCGGCGAACAGGACCTCAATGCCGACCAGGTCGCACTCCTGTGCAACCGGCACACCGGCATCGGCGCCGACGGCCTCATCCGCGTCATCCGCTGCACGTCAGCCGGCATCCCCGAAGCGGTCACGGCTGCTGAGGCCGGAGCCGAATGGTTCATGGACTACCGCAACGCCGACGGCTCCATCGCCGAGATGTGCGGCAACGGCGTGCGCGCCTTCGCCCACTACCTGCGCAGCTACGATCTCGCCGCCGACCCCCAGACACTGCCGGTCGGCACCCGCGCCGGCGTCAAGACTGTGACGATCGAACCGGATCCGACAGGCGAATCCGACGTCTGGTACCGCGTCGACATGGGCCGGTGGCAGCTGCCCGGCTCCGGTAATGGAGGCGCGGACACGCTGGTGCTCACCCGCGGCATCGACGTCGCCCGGCCGGGCCTAGACGTCGATATGGGCAACCCGCACACCGTCGTCGCGCTCGCCTCAGCCGAGGAGCTCGCCGCAGCCGAACTCACCTCAGCCCCGCAGCTCAACCCCGACCCGCCGGCCGGGGCCAACATCGAATACATCGTCATCGAACCCGACGGCGACGGCGACCCGACAACCGGCAGCCTGCGCATGCGCGTGTTCGAACGCGGCGTCGGTGAAACCCTGGCCTGCGGCACCGGAGCATGCGCAGCCGCCCTGGCAGCCCACCACTGGGCTGGAGCCCAGGGCCCGATCCAATGGCTGGTCGATCAGCCTGGCGGCACTGTGCGCATCGACGTCAACGGCCACCAGGTCAGCCTGACCGGACCGGCTGAACTCACCGCCGCGATCGAACTGTCCGAACAGCTCAAGGCGCGCATGCGCCGGCTGCTCTGAACCGCCTCGGGAACGGCCGACCGACCAGCCGGCCGCTCAGTCGGCCAGACGCTCGATCCGCAGGATCCGGAAGCCCTTCGACGTCGTCGTCCGCTCCACGGCATACGCATCGCCGAGCTCGCCGCGCAGCCAGGTGAGCAGCGAATCGGCACCGAGCTTCTTGGCCACCACGAGCCACGCCTCACCGCCGACGGCTAGGCGGGGCAGCCACGTGAGCAGCAGCTCGTGCAGCACCGCCTTGCCGACCCGGATCGGCGGATTCGAATAGATCGCAGCGAACCGCACCTCAGGCGGGATCTCCTCAGCGGTGACCGCACGGATCGAGCCCAGCCCCAGGTCGGCGGCATTGCGGCGGACGAGGTCGAGGGCGCGCTCATTGACGTCGAGCGCCCAGATGCGCGGGTGCGTGCCGGCAGCAGCGCCGGTGAGGGCAGTGTGGATGGCGACCGGCCCCCAGCCGCAGCCCAGATCGAGCACATCGCCGTCAGGCGGATCGGGGATCTCGTCGAGCAGCACACGCGTGCCGGTGTCGAGATGACCGGGGGAGAAGACCCCGGCAGCCGTCGCGACGCTCAGGTCGCGACCCGCCAAGCGCACATCGATGGTGCGCAGCTGCGCGTTGCTGGCCGGCTGGGCGGAGAAGTAGTGCTCATTCATCGCCACCATCCTACGGGGCGCGCAGGCCGCAGACGTCGCTGCCGTGTGGAACAATAGAAGACCGCCAGAGAAGAAATGAGGACGATGCCAAGCGATACCCATCGCCGTCACCCCGCAGACGAGACCACCCCAGCCGTCGACGCCGGCCAGCCAGCAGAGACCGAGCGCAGCCGCGAAGACGCGATGATCGACCGGATCCTCTCCCGCGGCGGCTCTGCACTGACCGACGAGGACCGCGTCCACCAGGACGACAGCCAGTTCGATGCTCTCGAGCGTGAGGCGCTGCGCCGCGTCTCCGGGCTCTCAACCGAACTCGAAGACGTCACCGAGGTCGAATACCGGCAGCTGCGCCTAGAGAAGGTCGTGCTCGCCGGCATCTGGACGCGCGGGACCGCCGCCGAGGCGGAGGAATCGCTGCGTGAGCTCGCCTCGCTTGCCGAGACGGCCGGCTCGACCGTGCTCGACGGTGTGCTGCAGCGCCGCGACCACCCGGACCCGGGCACCTACCTGGGACGCGGCAAAGCCCAAGAACTGGCCGGCATCGTCGCCGCCGTCGGCGCTGACACCGTCATCGTCGACACCGAGCTGGCGCCTAGCCAGCGGCGCGGGCTGGAGGATGTCATCAAGGTCAAGGTCATCGACCGGGTCGCGCTCATCCTCGACATCTTCGCCCAGCATGCCAAGAGCCGCGAAGGCAAAGCCCAGGTCGAACTCGCCCAGCTCGAATATCTCCTGCCGCGCCTGCGCGGCTGGGGCGAGTCGATGTCCCGTCAGGCCGGTGGCCGGGTTGCCGGCGGTGAGGGCATCGGCTCCCGCGGTCCCGGTGAGACGAAGATCGAACTCGACCGCCGCCGCATCCGCACCCGGATGGCCAAGCTGCGCCGCCAGATCGCCGATATGACCCCGGCCCGGGAGACGAAGCGCGCCAACCGGCAGCGCCACCAGGTGCCGGCCGTAGCGATCGTCGGCTACACCAACGCCGGGAAGTCCTCCCTGCTCAACCGGCTCACCGACGCCGATGTCATGGTCCGCAACGAGCTCTTCGCCACCCTGGACCCCACGGTGCGGCAGGCGACGACCGAGGACGGCCGCGAGTTCACGTTCACCGACACCGTCGGGTTCGTGCGCAATCTGCCGCATCAGCTCGTCGAAGCCTTCCGCTCCACACTGGAGGAGGCGACGTTCGCCGATGTGCTCATGCACGTCGTCGACGCCGCCCACCCGGACCCGCACGGACAGCTGGCAGCCGTGCGCGAGGTGCTCGCCGAGGCCGACACCGATGACATCGCCGAGCTCATCGTCTTCAACAAGTCCGATCTCGCCGACCCGGATGTGCTCACCGGCCTGCTCGCCCGCTATCCGGAGGCCGTCGCCGTCTCCGCAGCGACCGGCGAGGGGATCGGTGAGTTGCGCGAGCGGCTGGCCGAGCTGCTGCCGGCACCCGATCACGAGGTGACGGTGCTGATCCCGTATGACCGCGGCGACCTCGTCTCCCGCATCCACGACGAGGGCACCGTGCTCGTCGAGAAGCACCTGCCGGAAGGCACCGCTGTGCAGGCGAAGGTCGACGCCGACCTGCTCGCAGCCTTGGAGGAGTTCCGCAAGCCGGACATGTTCGCCGGCCAGGAGCACCTCCCGGCAGACACCGACACCGGAGCTGAGTCCGAAGCCGGGGCGGGAGCCGCCGCCGGCCACCGCGCATGAGCCGGATTCCGCCGCTGCTGGAGACCGCGGTCTCAGCACTGGGCGGGTCACCGCGCCGCGGACAGCAGGACATGGCCGAGGCAGTCGGAGCCGCACTCGACAACGGCTCCCACCTCCTCGTCCAAGCCGGCACCGGCACCGGCAAGTCGCTGGCCTACCTCGTCCCAGCCGTCGAATACGCCGTGCGCACCGGTGAGCGCGTCGTCGTCTCCACCGCCACCCTGGCCCTGCAGGCCCAGATCATCGACCGCGACCTGCCGCGCCTGGTCAAGGCGATCAAGGGCGAGCTCGACGCACGGCCGCGTGCCGCCGTGCTCAAAGGACGGCGCAACTACCTGTGCAAGCACAAACTCGACGGCGGCTACCCCGACGACGGGGACACCACGCTGTTCGACCTCGGCGCCGACGGTGCCGCCCACCGCGGCGGTTCGGGAATCACCGCGCTGGGGGAGGAGATCCAGCGCATCCGCTCCTGGGAGCGGACCACCGACACCGGGGACCGCGACGACCTCACCCCCGGTGTCTCCGACCGCGCCTGGGCGCAGGTGTCGGTCAACTCCTTCGACTGCCTGGGCAGCAAGTGCCCGATGTTCGAGGAGTGCTTCGCCGAGCGCGCCAAGATCCGGGCCAGCGAGGCCGACGTCGTGGTGACCAACCATGCGCTGCTGGCCATCGACTCCTTCGGCGAAGCCAACGTCCTGCCCGAGCACGGTGCCGTCATCGTAGACGAGGCCCACGAACTGCGCGACCGGGTGACGAACGCACTGACCGGCTCGCTGACCGTCACGATGCTCAACGCGGCGGCCTCCTCGGCACGCAAGCACACCTCGGCGCAGGAATCGAGCATCGAGAACCTCACGAGTGCTGCCAGTGCACTCGAACGCGCCCTCGAACACGCCAACGAGGGACTCATCGTGCGCTGGCCCGAGGATCTCGCCGTCGCGGTGCGCCAGATCCGGGATGCCGCCAGCCGGCTGCTGTCGGACACCAACGGAAACGAGGCCAAGGACGCCGACGCCGGCCGGCAGATGGCACGTGCCCGCGTGCAGGAGGTCTTCGACCTCGCCGAGCGGATGGCTGAACCGGACAACAACGACGTCTCCTGGGTCAACCGCAGCACCTTCCGCGAGACCACCACCACCTCGCTCGTCGTCGCTCCGCTCAGCGTGGCCGGCACGATGCGCAACGGGCTCTTCTCCGAAGCCACCGTCATCGCCACCTCGGCGACCCTGGCCCTGGGCGGGAAGTTCGAACCTGTCGCCGCCTCGCTCGGACTCGCCGGGCCCGAGGCGCCGGCCTACGACGCGATCGACGTCGGCTCCCCGTTCTCCTACGACAAACAGGGGATCCTCTACGTCGCGGGCCACCTGCCCCGGCCCGGCAGGGGAGGGCTGAGTGAGGAGACTCTGAAGGAGCTGCGCGAACTCGTCGCAGCCTCCGGCGGTGGCACCCTCGGACTGTTCTCCTCGAAGAGCGCAGCCGAACAGGCCGCCACCGAGCTGCGCGAACACCTGCCCATGCCGATACTCCTGCAGGGCGAGGACACCCTCTCAGCCCTCGTCTCCCGGTTCGCAGCCGAACCCGACACCTGCCTGTTCGGCACCATGTCGCTGTGGCAGGGCGTCGACGTGCCCGGGCGGACCTGCCGGCTCGTCGTCATCGACCGGATCCCCTTCCCACGCCCAGACGACCCGCTCGCACTCGCCCGCACCCATGCCGCAGCCCAGCGCGGCGCCAACGGGTTCATGACGGTCAGCGCCACCCATGCCGCACTGCGCCTGGCGCAGGGAGCCGGGCGGCTCATCCGCTCCGTGCAGGACCAGGGTGTTGTCGCCGTGCTCGACTCCCGGCTGCGCACTGCCGGCTACGCAGGTTTCCTGCTCGCTTCCCTGCCGCCGATGTGGCGCACCGACAACCCGGCTCTCGTCCGCGATGCGCTCAGCCGGCTGGCACCCAGCGGCGAGGACTGATCCTGCCGGTGAGCTGATACGGCACAGACGACTGCGGCGCCCGGTCCGAAGACCAGGCGCCGCAGTGCTGTGTTGCAGGTGGGTTCAGACGCGGCGGATGACCGCGACGACGATGCCCATGATCGTGGCGTAGGTGCCGTCGATGGGGTCGTAGTCCTTGTTCTCCGGCAGCAGCCACTGCACACCGTCACGGCGCTGCAGCCGCTTGACGGTAGCCTCATCGTCGAGGAGGGCCGCGACGATCTCACCGTTCTCAGCAGTCGGCTGCTTGCGCACGACGACCCAGTCGCCGTCGCAGATCGCAGCTTCGATCATCGAGTCGCCGACGACATTGAGCAGGAACAGCTCACCGCTGCCGACCACCTGGCGCGGCAGCGAGAAGACGTCCTCGACCGATTCCTCGGCCAGCACAGGCCCGCCGGCAGCGATGCGGCCGAGCACCGGCACCTGGGCCAGGTTCGACGATTCGATGAACGCCTCTTCGACAGCCTTGGCAGCCTCGTCGCCGGGATTGACGATCTCAATGGCGCGCGGCCGGCGCGGGTCGCGGCGCAGGTAGCCGAGGCGCTCAAGCTGGGCGAGCTGATGGGCCACGCTGGAGAGCGAGGCCAGCCCGGCAGCCTTGCCGATCTCGCGCATGCTCGGCGGGTAGCCGTTGTCGATGACGGCCTGTTCGATGGTCTGCAGGACGATCTTCTGGCGGGGAGTCAGACGCCGGTCGTCGGCACCGACCATGTTGAGCGAGTCCTCGGCGTCGATTCCCCGACGAGCGCGGAACTCCTCGATCTCGGAGATGATGTCCTCGTTGCGGGGACGTCCCCGCCCTCTCTTCTTCTGTTCGGCCATTGCTTCCCCCGTGTGCAGTCGAGCGTCGTTCCTGGTCAGCGAGCGATGTCAGTGCCTGGTGACAGTCTTACCATCAGACCCGCGAACTTCCGTTCGAATCCATTTTCGCACAGATGTTCGCAGGGACTGGACATTTCTTCGAATATGTCCTTAAATAGTACATGTGTTCGAGTCTCCGGTCTGACGGAGGGAAGCCGGCAGGCCGGAGACTCAGCGCAACAGCCTGCTAGGGAAGACAGGATCTGAGGAGGACACCATGAGCACAGCAGCGATGAACGCGTGGAGCCGCGCCGGTGCAGAACACCGCACGTGGAGGCTGACCCCGCGGGGCAAGCAGGGTCTGCGTCTGCTGCGCACCATCGCGATGGCAGCCGTCATCGCCGGTGCCGCAGCACTGCTGGTGCTCATGGTGCGTCCTCAGCAGGCCATCGGCAGCGCCGAGCCGGTCGTCCCGGCCGACACCGTCGTCGTCGAACAGGGCCAGTCACTGTGGACCATCGCCACCGAGGCGACCGGCAGTGGCGACCCGCGCGATACGATGCAGGCGATCATCGAGATGAATGGCCTGGAAACCTCAGTCGTCCACCCCGGTCAGGAACTTGAGGTCCCTGCTCGATAGACTGGTGCGGTGCTAACGCTCAGTGATCTTCCGCTCAGAGACGACCTGCGCGGCAAAGAGCCCTACGGGGCGCCGCAACTGGCCGTCGACGTCGCTCTCAACGTCAACGAGAACTCCCATCCGGTGCCGCCGGCCGTCGTCGATGCCGTGCGCCGTGCCGTTGATGCGCAGCTGAGCGGCCTCAACCGCTACCCCGACCGGGAATTCACTCGCCTGCGTGAGCTGCTGCTGACCTATGTGCAGGAATTCTCCCGTCGCCAGTCGGCCGACGGATCGACACCAGCTGACTTCCTCACTGCCGACTGGCTGTGGGCAGCCAACGGCTCGAACGAGGTCCTGTCCCATATCCTGCAGGTGTTCGGCGGGCCCGGACGCACCGCACTCGGCTTCGTGCCGAGCTACTCGATGCACCCGCTCATCACCCAGTCGACCGGAGCCCGCTGGATCGCCGTCGACCGGGGAGAGGGTTTCAGCCTCAGCGCCGAGACTGCGGCTGCAGCCGTGCGCGAGCACCAGCCCGACGTGGTGTTCCTGTGCACGCCGAACAACCCCACAGGCGGGGGACTGTCCGCCGAGGTCATCGAAGCGGTGCTGGCAGCCAGCACCGGCATCGTCATCGTCGACGAGGCCTACGCGGAATTCGCCCGGCCCGGATACACCACCGCCGTGCATCTGCTGCGCGAGAACCCGCGCCTGGTCGTCTCACGCACGATGAGCAAGGCCTTCGCCTTCGCCGGCGTGCGCCTCGGATACGCCATCGCACACCCGGCCGTAACCGACGCGCTGCGTCTTGTGCGCCTGCCATATCACCTCTCGGCCCTGACCCAGGCCGCAGCCTGCGCCGCACTGGAGCACACCCCGGTGCTGCTCGACAACGTCGAAGCACTCATCGCCGAGCGCGACCGCATGGTCACCGCGCTGAGCGAGCTCGGCTTCGACGTCGCGGAGACCGATGCGAACTTCGTGCTCTTCGGCGGCGTGTCCGACACTAGACTGCTGTGGCAGCGCCTGCTCGACGCCGGCGTGCTCATCCGCGATATCGGCATTCCCGGACACCTGCGCGTCAACGCGGGCACCACCGAGGAGACCACCGCTTTCATCGAGGCCATCAGCGCCATCGTCGCCGCCCACCCTGAGACCCTGGAGAACCTATGACAGGCCGCACCGCCACCTCCACCCGCCGCACCAGCGAATCGAATGTCGAGGTCACCATCAACCTCGACGGCTCCGGTCAGGCTGACATCTCGACGACCGTGCCGTTCTTCGACCACATGCTCACCGCACTGGCCAAGCACTCGCTGTGCGACCTGACCGTCAACGCCTCCGGCGACACCCACATCGACGTCCACCACACCGTCGAGGACACCGCCATCGTCATCGGCGACGCCATGCGCGAGGCACTGGGGGACAAGGCCGGCATCCGCCGCTACGGCGATGCCGCCGTGCCGCTGGACGAAGCCCTGGCGCACTGCGTCATCGACATCTCCGGCCGCCCCTACTTCGTCCACACCGGCGAACCCGAAGGTCAGCAGTACCACCTCATCGGCGGGCACTTCACCGGCTCGATGGTCGGACATGCCCTCGAATCGCTGTCGGTCCACGCCGGTATCACCGCCCACCTGCGGCTGCTGGCCGGCCGGGACCCGCACCACATCGCCGAGGCCCAGTTCAAGGCCTTCGCACGCGCGCTGCGCACCGCGCTCGAAGACGACCCCCGCACCACCGCCGTGCCGAGCACAAAGGGAGCCCTGTGAGCCGCACTGTCATCGTCACCCCGTTCGGCCGCGCCGAACAGCTTGCCGCCGCATGCACCCTGTCCGACATCCACTGCGATGTCGTGCCGGTCGGCAGCTTCTCAGCCATCGTGCTCGACGACACGAGCATCGCTGAGGGCAATGACGTGGCTGCGACGATCTCGAAGCTCTCCGGCAAGCACGAAGTCCTCATGCTCGCCCGCAACGACGAGCAGATCGACGCCGGGCACTTCCGCAACGGCAGCCGCGAAGCCGACGTGCCGGCAGGACTTGCGCTGACGAACCTTCCAGCCGAGGTCGAGAAGCTGCTGTTGGAGACCATCGCACCGCGCGACATCGACGGCCATCTCGACACCTCGAAGATGTCCAAGCTCGAAGCCAGCAAAGCCACGATGACCCCGGCCCGTGAGGCACTCGCCCGCACCGCGCTGCTGTGGATGGTAGTCGCCTTCCTCGCCCTCGTCGGCATCGTCGCCAGCTTCATCGGCGTCTTCAACGGCAGCATGGTCGCCTGGGCCGGCGTCGTCATCGCCGCCATCGCCCTGGGAGTCTCCATCCAGCGCATCAGCAGAGTGCTCGGAGCCGCACGGACATGAGCGCCGACATCGTCGTCCTCGACTACGGCGCAGGCAACGTCCATTCCGCCCTGCGCGCCGTCGAACGCGCTGGAGCCACCGCGCAGCTCACCGACGACCTCGACCGTGCCGCGACCGCGGACGGGCTGCTCGTCCCCGGCGTCGGCGCCTTCGCCGCCGTCATGGACGCACTCGAATCCGCCGGTGCTGTCGAGGTCATCCGCACCCGGCACCGCGAACAGCGCCCGATGCTCGGGATCTGCGTCGGCATGCAGGTGCTCTACACCTCGGGTACCGAACACGGTCTCACCACTGCAGGCATCGGGCTGTGGGAGGGCAACGTCACCCGCCTCGATGCCCCCGTGCTGCCGCACATGGGCTGGAACACGGTCGCTGCGGCCCCAGGCAGCCAGATGTTCGCCGGCATCGCCGGCGAACGGTTCTACTTCGTCCACACCTACGCAGCCACCGAAGCCCCGGCCGAAGCCGCCGTCACCACGTGCACGCTGGACAGCCCGTTCATCGCCGCCGTCGAAGACGGCACCACCTGGGCCACACAGTTCCACCCCGAGAAGTCCGGTCACGCAGGCACGACCCTGCTGGCCAACTGGATTCAGGCGCTGAGCGCAGCGCAGAAATGAAAGAAGAGGTCATGTCACAGCTCGCAAGTGAACCCGCCCTGACACTGCTGCCGGCAGTCGACGTCTCCAACGGCACCGCCGTGCGCCTGGTCAAGGGAGAAGCCGGCACCGAAACCGACTACGGCAACCCCGTCGAAGTCGCCCAGCAGTTCGAGGACGGCGGAGCCGAATGGATCCACCTCGTCGACCTCGATGCCGCGTTCGGCCGCGGCACCAACTACCCGCTGCTCAAGCAGGTGACGAAGGCCGTCTCGATCAAGGTCGAGCTCTCCGGCGGCATCCGCGACACCGAAACGCTCGAGCGTGCCCTCGACACCGGCGCCGAACGCGTCAACATCGGCACCGCAGCGCTGGAGAACCCCAGCTGGACGGCCGAGGTCATCGCCGCCTACGGCGACCGGATCGCCATCGGCCTCGACGTGCGCGGTACGACCCTGGCCGCCCGCGGCTGGACCAAGGAGGGCGGCGACCTCTACGAGATCCTCGCCCAGCTCGAGGAAGCCGGCTGCAGCCGCTACGTCGTCACCGACGTCAACAAGGACGGAACACTGCAGGGACCGAACACCGAACTGCTTCGCGACATCGCCTCGCGCACCGACAAGCCGATCGTCGCCTCCGGAGGCGTCTCCAGCCTCGATGACCTGCGCGCCATCCGCGAACTCGTGCCCCTCGGCGTGGACTCAGCCATCGTCGGCAAGGCCCTCTACGCCGGCAAATTCACCCTCCAGGAAGCTCTCGAAGTCGCAGGACGCTGATGACCGATCCGCAGCCGGGCAGCCGTCCGCTGCCACCGCACATCGCAGCAGGCGGCGCCGACTCGGCAGGCATCCCATGGGAGGGCCGCGACCTCAAGCCCAATCCCTTCTCCGGTGACACAGGAGAAGCCGATGAGAGCCTGCTGAGCGCGCTCCAGGCGGTGGCAGCCGCGCCCTTGGACCCGCAGCGCCACCGCGATGTCCTCGCGGCGCTTGCACAGGTGCGCATCTACGCACCCGTCGTGCCGGCAGCTGTCGAGCACACTGTCGACGAGCGCGGGCACGTCCACGACAACAAGTCGGAGATGGCGATGGTGCGCCTGGCTGCCGAAGACGGCCGGGAGTGCACCCCGGCATTCACCGACATCCCCACCCTGACCCAGTGGGCCGATGAGGCCCGCCCAGTGCCGATCGAAAGCGAACGGCTGTGTGTCGCCGCGATCGAAGAGGACTCCCAGCTCGTGGTCATCGACCCCGGCAGCCCACACGCCTTCCTGCTGCGCCGCACCGCCCTGTGGTCCTTCGTCCAAGGACACAACTGGCATCCGGCGTGGGCCGATCAGCGAGTGGCCAAAGCCGCAGGAGCGGCAGCCGCCGGCAGCGACTTCATCGCGGCTGTCGGCGTGCAGCCCGGCAGCGGCAGCGTCCATGTCTCCGGCCCGGAGATCCGGCTCGTCCTCAGAGTCAGCCGACGACCCGAGCAGGCGGAGCTGGCGGCCTTCCAGCAGAAGCTGAGCGCACACGAGGAGTTCGTCAGCCTCGTCGACTCGCTGGCGATCACACTCACCGCAGCCGAACCCAGCCGGAACTGAGCCGACCGGCACACAAGCGCACACACCCAGCAGCCGATAGGCTGGGACGGATCATCAGACGGGGGAGAAGAATCGTGAGCCGATCATTCACCATCGGTATTGCCGGCGGCACCGGCAGCGGAAAGACGACGCTGACACGCGCGCTCATCGAGCGCTTCGCCGGACAGACCTCCGTGATCTATCACGACAACTACTACAAGCAGCATGACGGGCTCAGCTACGACGAGCGGGCCGCGCTGAACTTCGACTCTCCCGACGCGTTCGACACCGCCCTCATGATCGCGCAGCTGCGCACTCTCATCAGCGGGCAGGCCATCGACTGCCCTGTCTACGACTTCGCCGACCACAACCGCTCGTCAGAGACCATCCGCATCGAACCGGCACCGGTCCTCATCGTCGAAGGCATCCTCATCTTCTCCGAACCGGAGCTGGCTGACCTGCTCGACATCAAGCTGTTCGTCGACACCGATGCCGATGTGCGGATCCTGCGCCGGATCAAACGCGATGTCATCGAACGCGGCCGCACCCTCGAATCGGTCGAGCAGCAGTACCTCAAGACGGTCAAGCCGATGCATGAGCTCTACGTCGAACCAGCCAAGCGCCGTGCCGACCTCATCGTGCCCGAAGGCGGACACAACCTCGTCGCCCTCGACATGCTCATCCGGCACATCGACAGCAGCATCGGATCGTCAGCCCCGGCCAGCTGAGGCGGCTGCCGGGAGACACGAAGCGGGGCCGGTGCCAGGATCTCTCCTGGACACCGGCCCCGCCATCATTCACCGCAGGCCGTCAGCGCCTGCACGGTGAGCCGATCAGCTCGGCTTGTTGATGGTGCCGTCGGTGCCGGCGTTCTCCTTCTGCGCAGCACGCACGACGTTCTCGACACGAGCGCCGAGGTCAGCGTCGACGTTCTTCCAGTACTGGAAGGCACGCACGAGGATCTCTTCGCTGACTCCGTTGAGCAGGTGACCGGAGATGTTGCCGACCATACGGTCGCGCGCGGCATCGTCCATCACCTCGCGCACGAGTGCGCCTGCCTGCGAGAAGTCGTCGTCATCGTTCCGCAGCGTCGGGGCCGAGCGCATGACGTCGCCGTCGACATCGAGAAGGTTGTTCTCGGTGGTGCGGGAGGCGTCGGCGTGCGGGCCGCCGTAGGAGTTCGGCGCGTAGACCGGCTGGTCCTTCGGGTAGTTCTCGTAGGACATGCTGCCGTCCTTCGAGTAGCTGTGCTTGACAGCGGCCTTCGGACGGTTGACCGGCAGCTGTGCGTAGTTCGCACCGATGCGGTAGCGGTGGATATCGGCGTAGGCGAAGATGCGTCCCATGAGCATCTTGTCCGGGCTCAGGCCGGTACCGGGGACCAGGTTCGACGGTGCGAAGGCAGCCTGCTCGATCTCGGAGAAGAAGTCCTCCGGGTTGCGGTTGAGCTCCATCACGCCGACCTCGGTCAGCGGGTAGTCCTCATGCGGCCAGATCTTGGTGACGTCGAACGGGTTGATGCGGTAGGTCTTCGCATCCTCGTACGGCATGATCTGGACCATCAGACGCCACGACGGGAAGTTGCCGGCCTTGATGGCCTCGAACAGGTCGCGACGGTGGAAGTCTGCATCGATGCCGGCCATCTCATCGGCTTCTTCAGCCGAGAAGCCCTCGTGGCCGTACTTCTCGATGAACTCGTCCTTCTGGTTGGACTTGAAGTGGTACTTCACCCAGTAGCGCTCGCCCTCGGCGTTGACCCACTGGAAGGTGTGGGAGCCGTAGCCGTTCTGCTCGCGCCACGACCGCGGGATGCCGCGATCGCCCATGAGGTAGGTGACCTGGTGGGCCGAGGCCGGAACCTGGGTCCAGAAGTCCCACTGCATGTTGTGATCGCGCAGACCCGAATCGCTCATCCGCTTCTGCGAGTGGATGAAGTCCGGGAACTGGATCGCATCGCGGATGAAGAAGATCGGGGTGTTGTTGCCGACGATGTCGAGGTTGCCCTCGGTGGTGTAGAACTTCACGGCGAAACCGCGGGGATCCCGCCAGGTGTCAGGCGAGCCCTGCTCACCGGCAACGGTCGAGAAGCGGGTGAGCACCTCGGTCTCGGTGCCCGGCTGGAAGACAGCAGCGCGGGTGTACTTCGAGACGTCGTTGGTCACGGTGAACGTACCGAAGGCACCGCCGCCCTTGGCGTGCACAACGCGTTCCGGGACGCGCTCGCGGTTGAAGTGGGCGAGCTTCTCGATGAGGTAGTGATCCTGCAGCAGGATCGGGCCGTTCGGGCCGACGGTCAGCGAGTGCTCATCGCTGCCGACCGGGATGCCGAAGTCATTGGTCGTGAATTTCTCAGTCACACGTCCTCCTGAAGTGAAGCGCCTGCGCGTGTGCACGCCGACGCACATGGGGTTGCGGTGGAGTGGTTGCTTGTTCTAGCCAGCCGACTGCTCGACGGACGCCTTCGCTGCGGGCTGATCAGACTCCGCAGCAGCTGCCTGGCACCGATCGCACAGGCCCCAGTAGACAACCTCGGCCAGCTCTACGGAGAAGCCGAAGTCCTCAGCAGGGTGCATGCACGGCACACCTTCGGTCCGGCACGGCACATCCTGGATGTGATGGCACTTCCGGCACACGAGGTGATGGTGATTGTCGTGCCGCTGCAGCTCATAGCGGGCAGCGACCGACCCAGCAGGATCGATGCAGCGCACCAGATCGGCACGCTCGAAAGCTGAGAGCACGTCGTAGACGGTCTGGTGGGAGACCTTTCCGATGCGCGCCCGGGTGTTCGTCGTGATCTGTTCGACGTCAGGATGATCAGTCCGTTCGGCGAGCACTTCGAAGACCGCCTGGCGCGGTGCGGTCACCCGCAGGCCAGCCGCCCGGATCGTCTCAGCAGGTGTCGGTGAAGACATGCCCTCAGTCTAACAGTTTTTTGGAATGACTCAAGAAATGGTCTGCCGAACTCTGCGTGTCGAGGACGTGAAATCCGCCTGGTCTCCCGGTTTCCTCTCACGGTGTGAGATACACCGGGACGTTTTAGCCGGCAGGCGCGGAATATGCCGCCTCGGACATGTCTTCGCAGATGAACTCGTTTAGCGTGTCTGGGAACACAGTCCGCTGCTCACCCGCTCACCCCAGGAGCCCCCATGTCCACGTCCACCCAGACGCCTGAGAAGCCGGGCATCGGCCAGCGCTTCCTCGACACCGTCGAGCGCATCGGCAACAAACTGCCCGAACCCTTCACCCTGTTCCTCGGCCTCTTCGTCATCACCGGCATCATCTCGACCTTCATGGCGCTCTCCGGCGTCAAGGTCTCCCTGCCCGGCAGCGACGAGGAAGTCGTCATCAAGGGCCTGTTCACCGGTGAGGGCATGGCGTGGTTCACCGCCAACATCGGCGCCAACTACGTCGGCTTCCCGCCGCTGGCCACCGTGCTGCCCCTGCTGCTGGCCGTCGGCGTGGCCGAGAAGACCGGCATGCTCGCCGCGCTCGTGCGCATCACCTTCGGCTCCGCCCCGCGCTGGATGCTGCCCTACGCTGTCGCCTTCGTCGGCGTGAGCTTCTCCGTCATGGGCGACTCAGCCTTCATCATCATCCCCCCGCTGGCCGCCCTCGTCTTCAAGGCCGCCGGCCGTCACCCGGTCGCCGGCCTGCTCGGCGGCTTCGCTGCCACCGGCGCCGGCTACTCGACCTCCATCTTCCCGACCTCGCTCGACGCGCTGTTCGCCGGCATCACCACCGCGGTGATGGAGTCGCTGCCCGGCCAGGACTATGCGGCGGTCAACCCGGTCTCGAACTACTTCTTCAACGTCTGCTCGGCCATCGTGCTCTCGCTCATCGCCGGCTTCATTATCGACAAGATCCTCGAACCCCAGCTCGAGCGCACCAAGACCCCGCGCGAGGAGACCGAGGTCGACGAGGACGGCAGCGTCCACTCCCGCGACGACGAGCTCTCGCCCTACCTCGACGCCGGCGAGAAGAAGGCGCTCATCGCCTCAGGCATCGCCACCGTGCTGCTGGCAGCCCTGCTGCTCTTCGCCTTCCTCATCCCGGCCTCGCCGTGGCGCAACGACGAGGGCGGCTTCCTGCCGACCTCACCGCTGCTCGACTCGATCGTGTTCATCGTGTTCATCGTCTTCTTCACCAACGGCGTCGTCTACGGCATCGTGTCGAAGGCGATCACGAAGATGAACGACATCGTCACGATGATGGGCCAGGCGCTGGGGGACATGATGTCCTTCCTCGTGCTGGCGTTCATCCTCGGGCAGTTCATCGCCCTGTTCAACTGGACCGGCATCGGCTCCTGGACCGCCGTCAAGGGCGCTGCGGCACTCGAGGCGATGGAGCTGACCGGCTTCGTGGCGATCATCGGCTTCGTCGCACTCGCCTCCTGCCTCAACCTGCTCATCATCTCCGGATCCTCGCTGTGGACGCTCATGGCCGCCGTCTTCGTCCCGATGTTCGCCCTCATCGGCTACGAACCGGCCTTCACTCAGGCGGCCTTCCGCGTCGGCGACTCCGCCACCCAGATCATCACCCCGCTCAACCCGTACATGATCGTGCTGCTGGGACTCATGCGCCGCTACCAGCCCGACGCCGGCATCGGCACCCTGATGTCGCGCATGCTGCCCTTCGTCATCCCGTTCTGGCTCGCCTGGCTCGGCATGCTGGCCCTGTGGTTCTTCCTCGACCTGCCGCTGGGACCGGGCAACCCGATC
>NZ_JALXPM010000034.1:0-31694 GCF_025147615.1 Brevibacterium luteolum
GCGGGCTCAGATGTTGAAGCCGAGGGCGCGCATCTGCTCCTTGCCGTCCTCGGTGATGCGCTCGGGGCCCCATGGCGGCATCCACACCCAGTTGATGCGGTAGGCCGGCACGATGCCCTCGAGCTGCTGGGCGCACTGGTCCTCGATGACGTCGGTCAGCGGGCAGGCCGCCGAGGTCAGGGTCATCTCGACGACGGCAGTGCCGTCGTCCTCAACGGACGCGCCGTAGACGAGTCCCAGGTCGACGATGTTGACGCCGAGCTCCGGGTCGACGACGTCCATGAGCGCGTCGATGACCTCTTCGGGTGTGGCGTTGGTCGGTTGGTCGATCACTTCAGGCATAGTGTCCTCCTCGTACTGTCAGCATACGGGTCAGCGGCCCTCGGCGGCCGCCTGCGCCTGCACGAAGGCATCTTTGAATGCCATCCAGGCCAGCAGCGCGCACTTGATGCGCGCAGGAAACTTCGAGACTCCCTCGAACGCGGCAGCATCGCCGAGGAGATCCTCGTCGGCGTGCCCGCGCCCACGGGAGTGCATGAGCTCGTGGAAGCTGGCTTCCACCTCGGCAAACCGGTCCGGTGCCAGCTCGTCGAGCATCTCGGCCAGCACTGAGGCCGAGGCCATCGAGATCGAGCAGCCGGCGCCGTCCCAGCGCATGTGCAGGCTCTCGGCGGCAGGGTCGTAGAGCGCCTCGACGGTGATCTCGTCTCCGCAGGTCGGGTTGACCTGGTGGGAGGAGCCGAACAGTGCGTCGCCGTTCTCGGGTGCGCCGGCCAGCGGCAGATTGCCGCAGCGGCGCTTGGCGTGGTCGAGAATGACCTCTTGGTACAGCTGCTGCAGATCGCTCATGGTGTCCTCGCTTCTCTCATGCCAGTCCGAAGAAGGGCCGCACCTCTGCCAGCGCTGCCAGGAAGGCATCGCAGTCGGCCTCCGTGGTGAAGACCGAGGCGCTGGCCCGGGTAGTGGCGGTCAGGCCGTAGCGGCGGTGCAGCGGCTGGGCGCAGTGGTGGCCGACGCGCACGGCGATGCCGCGGCTGTCGAGCACCTGGCCGACGTCGTGGGCGTGCACGCCGTCGACGTCGAAGGACACCGCAGCGATGCTCGCCTCGTCAGCTGGCGGGCCGATCCGCCGGATTCCCGGGATCTGGGCAATGCCGTCGATAAGCCGGGCGGCGATCTGCGCCTCGTGGGCGGCGAGCTCTTCCATGCCGTAGTAGCCGAGGAAGTCGACTGCGGCATGCAGGCCGACGATCTCGGCGATCGGCTGGGTGCCGGCTTCGAACCGCTGCGGGGCGGGCATGAACGCAGCCGATTCCATGTCGACGGTCGTGATCATCGAGCCGCCGGTGATGACCGGCGGGAGAGCGTTGAGCAGCTCAGAGCGGCCGTAGAGTGCGCCGATGCCGGTGGGTCCCAGCATCTTGTGACCGGAGAAGGCTGCGAAGTCGACGTCGAGGTCGTGCAGGTTGACCGGCAGGTGCGGCACCGACTGGCAGGCATCGAGCACCGTGTAGGCGCCGACGGCGCGGGCGCGCTCGACGAGCCGCTCGACGGGATTGATGGTGCCGAGCACGTTCGAGACGTGGGTGAAGGCCAGCACCTTCGTCGTCTCATCGACGATGCTGTCGAGCTCAGTGAGGTCGAGCTGGCCGTCGTCGGTCAGCGGCAGCCAGCGCAGCTGGGCGCCGGTGAGCGCTGCGGTCTGCTGCCACGGGATGAGGTTGGCGTGGTGCTCCATCTCGGTCACGACGATCGAGTCGCCGGGACCGAGCCGGAAGCGCTGCGCTTCTGCTCCCCCGAGCCCTGCAGAGGCATGCGCCATGCCGAGGGCGACGACGTTGAGCGCCTCCGTGGCGTTCTTCGTCCAGCACACCTCGTCGGCGGCGGCCCCGACGAAAGCCGCCACCGCCTCGCGCCCGGCCTCGAACGCATCAGTGGCTTCGACGGCCAGCTGATGCGCACCCCGGTGCACCGCGGCGTTGCGCCGCTGGTAGAACTCATCGATCGCATCGATGACCTGGCGCGGCTTCTGCGCGGTGGCACCGGAGTCGAGATACACCAGCCGCTGCCCGCCGACTTCCCGATCGAGGATCGGGAAGTCGTTGCGGATGCGGTCGATGTCAGCAGGGCGGAGCATTGAGGTGAGCGTGGTGATCAGGCGTCCTGCAGGGCGAGGCGGTCGTAGCCCTCGTTCTCGAGGCGCTCGGCCAGCTCCGGTCCGCCGGACTCAGCCACGCGGCCGTTGTAGAGCACGTGCACGCGATCCGGGGTGATGTACTGCAGGATGCGGGTGTAGTGGGTGATGAGCATGATGCCGACATCGGTCTTCTCCTTGGCGCGGTTGACGCCTTCGGAGACGATGCGCAGGGCGTCGACGTCGAGGCCGGAGTCGGTCTCGTCGAGGATCGCGAAGCGCGGCTTGAGCATCTCCATCTGGAGGATCTCGTGGCGCTTCTTCTCACCACCGGAGAAGCCCTCGTTGACGTTGCGGGCGGCGAACGCCGGGTCGACGCGCAGGTCCTTCATCGCGCCGGAGAGCTCCTTGGTCCAGGTGCGCAGCTTCGGGGCCTCGCCGTCGATGGCGGTCTTGGCCGAGCGCAGGAAGTTCGTCACGGTCACGCCGGGAACCTCGACGGGGTACTGCATGGCCAGGAACAGGCCGGCGCGGGCGCGCTCGTCCGGGGACATCTCGGTGATGTCCTCTCCGTCGAGGGTGACGGTGCCGGAGGTGATCTCGTACTTCGGGTGGCCGGCCAGGGCGTAGGCCAGGGTCGACTTGCCCGAGCCGTTGGGGCCCATGATCGCGTGGGTCTCGTTGGAGTTGAGCTCCAGGTCGACGCCCTTGAGGATCTCCTTGGGGCCGGATTCGGTCTGGACGCTGACGTGCAGGTCGCGGATGGAAAGAGTTGCCATGGTTTCAGTCCTTTGGTGTTGTTCGTTCGGTGAGGATCAGTTGGCCGCTGCCGGGGTGAGGTCGACGTAGACGACGCCGTCGCGCTCTTCGCACGGATACACGGCGACCGGTTCGGAGGCCGGCGGGGTCAGCGGCTGTCCGGTGGTCAGTGAGAAGGCGGAGCCGTGCAGCCAGCACTCGATCGAGCAGTCCATGATCTCCCCTTCGGCGAGTGAGACCTCGCCGTGGGTGCACAGGTCGTCGATCGCGTGGACGGTGCCGTCCTCGGTGCGGGCGATGCAGATCTCGCGTTCGTCGATGACGACGCGCAGCGCTTCGCCGGCCGGGACAGCACTGGCCTTGCACGCTTCGTGCAGACTCACATCATGCTCCGCGACAGCTCGTCCTCGATCTGCTCGGTGAGGACTTCCTCGATCTCGGGCACGCGGATCTGCTGGATGACCTCGTTGAAGAAGCCACGCACCACCAGGCGTCGGGCGACGGTCTCCGGGATGCCGCGGCTCATGAGGTAGAACAGGTGCTCCTCATCGAAGCGACCAGTCGACGATGCGTGGCCGGCGCCTTCGATGTCACCGGTCTCGATCTCCAGGTTCGGCACCGAATCGGCTCGTGCGCCCTCGGTGAGGATGAGGTTGCGGTTGAGCTCGTAGGTGTCGATGCCCAGGGCCTCGGGACGGATGAGCACATCGCCGATCCACACGCTGTGTGCGTCGATGCCCTGCAGCGCGCCCTTGTACAGCACGTTGGAGGTCGCCTTCGGCGTGTTGTGGTCGATGTAGGTGCGGTGCTCCAGGTGCTGGCCGGCGTCGGCGAAGTACAGGCCGAGCAGCTCGGCCTCGCCGCCGGGGCCGTCGTAGCGGACGTTGGAGTTCAGGCGCACGATGGCTCCGCCAAGCGAGATGGCGATGTGCTTGAACTGAGCGTCCTTGCCGACGAGCGCGTCGTGCTGGCCGAGGTGGACCGATCCGTCCTCCCACAGCTGGATGGAAGCGAAGGTGACCTCTGCACCCTCACCGATGAGCAGCGAGACGAGCTCGGAGTAGCGGGCCTTGCCCTCGTGTTCGACGACGATGGTGGCCTTGGCGTTGGCGCCGACGGTGACGACGACGTGGCCGTGGACGGTCTGGCCGTCCACGCCGTCAGCGTGGATGATGACCGGTTTGTCGAGCTCGGCGCCGGCGGGCACATCGTAGTGAAGCACGCCGGGTGCCTGGTTCGCGGCGATCGCAGCCGGGCGATCCTCAGGCTCGAGCACGCCCATCGTGCGGGCGGCCTCCAGGTCGATGACCTCCTGGGTGACCCCTGCCGGCAGATCCTGGCTGAGGTTGAGCGACTGGCCGGTGCCGGCGTCGTCGAGGAGGTCGGTGAGCTTGCGCACCGGGGTGAAGCGCCATTCCTCTTCCCGTCCGGTGATCTGCGGGAAGTCGGCGACTGAGAAGCTGCGGGTCCGTTCACTGCGGGATTTCACCGGAACCTGGACCTCGCTCGGGTTCTCAAGAGTCTGTGTCATTGAGTGTTCTCTCCTGTGTGAGACGTGGGTGCCTGGATGGGTGCGGTGGCTCGATCAGCCGACCGCGCCCTCCATCTGCAGCTCGATGAGGCGGTTGAGCTCGAGGGCGTACTCCATCGGCAGCTCACGGGCGATCGGCTCGACGAAGCCGCGCACGATCATCGCCATCGCCTCGGTCTCGTCGAGGCCGCGGCTCATGAGGTAGAACAGCTGATCCTCGCTGACCTTGGAGACGGTGGCCTCGTGGCCGAGGGAGACATCGTCTTCGCGGATGTCGATGTAGGGGTAGGTGTCCGAGCGTGAGATGTTGTCGACGAGCAGGGCGTCGCACAGCACGGTGTTCGATGAGCCCTTGGCCTTCGGGTGGACGTGCACGAGGCCGCGGTAGCCGGCGCGGCCGCCGTTGCGGGCCACGGACTTCGACACGATCGACGAGTGGGTGTTCGGTGCGGCGTGGACCATCTTGGCACCGGTGTCCTGGTGCTGGCCGCCGCCGGCGAACGCCACCGACAGGGTCTCACCGCGGGCGTGCTGGCCGGTCAGCCAGATCGCCGGGTACTTCATGGTGACCTTCGAGCCGATGTTGCCGTCGACCCATTCCATCGTCGCGCCCTCTTCGGCGATCGCACGCTTGGTGACGAGGTTGTACACGTTGTTCGACCAGTTCTGGATGGTCGTGTAGCGCACGCGGGCGTCCTTCTTCGCGATGATCTCGACGACAGCCGAGTGCAGCGAGTCGGACTTGTAGATCGGTGCGGTGCAGCCCTCGACGTAGTGCACGTAGGAGCCTTCGTCGGCGATGATGAGGGTGCGCTCGAACTGACCCATGTTCTCGGTGTTGATCCGGAAGTAGGCCTGCAGCGGGATCTCGACGTGGACGCCCTTGGGCACGTAGATGAACGACCCGCCGGACCACACTGCGGTGTTGAGGGCGGAGAACTTGTTGTCACCGGCCGGGATGACCGAGCCGAAGTACTCTTCGAAGATCTCCGGGTGCTCGCGCAGGCCGGTGTCGGTGTCGAGGAAGATGACGCCCTGGCGCTCCAGCTCCTCGTTGATCTTGTGGTAGACGACCTCGGACTCGTACTGGGCGGCCACGCCTGCCACCAGGCGCTGCTTCTCAGCCTCGGGGATGCCGAGGCGGTCGTAGGTGTTCTTGATGTCCTCGGGCAGGTCCTCCCAGGACTGCACCTGGCCCTCGGTGGAGCGGACGAAGTACTTGATGTCGTCGAAGTTGATGTCGGTGAGGTCAGCACCCCAGTGCGGCATCGGCTTCTTGTCGAACAGGCGCAGGGCCTTGAGGCGGCGGTTGAGCATCCACTCCGGCTCCTCCTTCAGAGCCGAGATCCGGCGGACGACCTCTTCGCTCAGGCCGCGTTCGGCGGTGGCGCCGGCATCGTTCTCATCGTGCCAGCCGTAGGCGTAGTTGCCGATGTCGTGAAGCTCAGGATTGGCCTCAAGAATCGGATTGGTCTCGGTGGTGTCAGTCACCTTGAGCCTCCTTGTGTGCGATCGTTCTGGTCGATCAACGGGCGGTTGACGACAGAGGTGGGAATGTGGGTCGTGCAGACGTGGCCGCCACCGGCCAGTGTCGACAGGCGGCGGACATCGACCCCGAGGTAGTCGGAGAACATCTCGAGTTCCTGTTCGCAGAACTCGGGGTAGGCCTCGGCGACGTTCTGGATCGGGCAGTGTCCCTGGCACAGCTGCATCGCCTCCAGCGGGGTGCCGACGGCCACCGGGGTGGCCGAGGCGGCGAATCCCTCGGCGGAGAGCGCTTGGGCCAGTTCGCGGGAGCGGCTGGGAATCGTCTCGGCGTTCTGCGACAGCCTCGAGCGCAGACGCGCCCGCAGCCCTTCGACGTATTCGGCGGCGTACTCGGCGACTGCCTCACGGCCGTCCTTGCGGGCGAGGAAGTCGAGCACGTCGACGGCGAGGTCGTCGTAGCTGTGGCTGATCTCAGCGTGGCCTTCGGCGGTCACCACGTACTGGCGTGCCGGCCGGCCACGGCCGATCTTCGTCCCGGCCAGGTCGCGGACCTCGACGAGGCCCTCATCAGCCAGGGCGTCGAGGTGCCGGCGGATCGCAGCGGCGGTGAGATCCATGGACTTCGCCACCGCTGAGGCGCTGACGGGCCCCTGGTCGAGGACAGCGGCCAGCACCCGGTGCCGGGTTTTGACGTCTTCGTGTGTGCGCGACTTGCGCTGTGGAGCATGCTGGGCAGCCATGAGTTTCACCCCGCTTTCCGCCGACGATACCAGTGACTCTGCTTTAGACAACAGTATTGTGTTCTAAATTGTTCCATGTAAACAAAGGGCACCCTAAAGTGTCGGCATGCGGGCACGGCTACGATGGTACGCGTGTCTGACACCCCTGCATCGCCTGCGCCGCTCACCATCGACGGCCTGGCCTTCTCCTACCGCACCGGCCAGCGCGCCGTCGACGAGGTCTCCCTGCGTGCCGATGCCGGGACCGTCCACGCGATCCTCGGACCCAACGGCGCGGGGAAGTCGACGACCATCGCCTGTGCCGTCGGACTGCACCGGCCGAGTGCCGGCACGGTGCGCATCTTCGGCCGCGATCCCGTCGCCGAACACACCTTCACCGCAGGGCTGACCGGCGTCATGCTCCAAGACGGCGGCCTGCCGATGGCCGCCCGCCCGCTGGCGGTGCTCACGCACCTCTCACGCCTGTACGCCTCCCCTCTCGACGTCACAGAGCTTGCCGAGCGGCTGGGCATCACCTCGTTTTCCGACCGGTCGATCCGGCGCCTATCCGGAGGGCAGCGCCAGCGCGTCGGGCTGGCCGCAGCCCTCATCGGCCGGCCGCGCCTGCTGTTCCTCGACGAGCCGACCGCCGGCCTCGACCCGCAGGCCGCGCTCGTCGTCCACGAAGTCATCGACGAGCAGCGCCGAGCCGGTGCCTGCGTCGTCCTCACCACTCACGACATGGACGACGCCCAGCAGCTGGCCGATGAGATCACCATCATCGACCACGGCCGCGTCATCGCCGCCGGCACACCGCGTCAGCTCATGAACGGCGGCGGCAACCGGATGCTGCGCATCGTCACCGAGACTCCCCTGCCTGCTGAGGTGCGCTGCGGACTCGCAGCCCACGGCACCGTCGACCAGGCTCCCGGGGATACAGCGACCACGCTGCTGCGCGGGGACATCACACCTGCCGACCTCGCTGCGATCACCAGGCTGCTGGCAGACCACGATGTCGCCTGCGAGGAGTTCGCCGTCACCGGCCGCACCCTCAACGACGTCTTCCTCGACCTGACCGGAAGGAGCCTGCGGTGACCGATCCGACACCCCAGACCACCACCTCGGGCCCGGTGACGACCGCCTCGGGCCCGGCACCGGCCAGCGCGCGGGTCCGGGCGCAGGCCGTTTTCGAGATCCGCACGTTCCTGCAGAACGGTGAACAGCTGCTCGTCTCGATCATCCTGCCAGCGATCATCTTCTTCGGCCTGGCGACCACCTCGATCCTCGAGGCGCTCGGCGTCGACCTGGGCGGCCGCCGGCCTGTCGACGTCGCCACCGCCGGGGTGCTGAGCCTGGCGATCGGCTCAAGTGCGTTCACCGGGCAGGCGATCGCCACCGCCTTCGACCGCCGCTATGGGGTGCTGCGGCAGCTGGCGACCACTCCCCTGGGAGTGCGCGGGCTCATCGCCGGGAAGTTCATCGCCACCTGCTGCGTCGTCGTCATCCAGTTCGCCCTCATCGCCGTGCTCGCACTCGTGCTCGGAGCCAGCGGTGGGGTGCACATCCTCGGTGTTGTGCTCACCGCGTTCCTCGGCACGGCGATGTTCCTCGTGTGGGGACTCGTCATGGCCGGAACCATCCGCGCGGAGGCGACTCTGGCGCTGGCGAACCTGCTGTGGGTGCTCATGGCCTCACTCGGCGGGCTGCTGCTCACTCACCCCGGCACCTGGGGTGCGATCGTGTCCTGGCTGCCCTCCGGGGCCCTGGGCGATGCGATGCGCACGGCCGTGCTCACCAGCGGTATCGACGTCACCGCGCTGGCGGTGATGGCCGCCTGGACACTCGTGGGTATTGTCACAGGGGTCCGGTTCTTCTCCTTCGATGCCAAATGAGATAATCGGCACATGACCGCCACGACCTCACAGCCGGCGGCAGAGCGCACCAGCTTCGCCTCCCGGTTCATGCCCCGCCAGCCCAACCGATTCATCCGCGCCGTTGCGTGGATCATGCTGCTGGCCCAGTCCGGGATCATCATGACCGGCGGCACGGTCAGGCTCACCGGCTCCGGGCTCGGCTGCCCGACGTGGCCGCGCTGCACCGAGGACTCGCTGACGAACACCCCGGAGATGGGCATCCACGGTTACATCGAGTTCGGCAACCGGGTGCTGGCGATCTTCCTCGGCCTGTACTGCATCTTCACCCTCATCGCGGTGTGGCGGATGCGCCGAACCCGCCCGGAGATCTTCTGGTCGGTCATCGCTCTTGCCCTCATCGTCGTCTCGCAGGCGGTCGTCGGCGGCATCAGCGTGCGCATGCAGCTCAATCCGTGGATCGTCGCCAGCCACTTCGTGCCCTCGGCGATCGCCGTGGCGATCTCAGCGTTCCTGCTCAGGCGCACCGGTGATGCCGGCCGGCCGGCGACACCGCTGGGCACACCCGGTCTGCGGATGATCGGCTGGGCGATCGGCGGGCTCACCGCCCTCGTCGTCATCCTCGGCGTGCTCGTCACCGGTGCCGGCCCGCATGCCGGCGATGCGCTCAGCGCCCGCAACGGCTTCGACACCGTCATCATCTCCCGCCTCCACGCGATCCCGGTCTGGATCCTCGTGGCGGCCACGATCGCAGCCGTGCTCATGGCCCGTCGCCAGGGCCTGACCTTCCCGGCCAAGGCCTTCACGGTGCTGCTCGTCATCGAACTCGCCCAGGGCGTCATCGGCTACATCCAGTACTTCACCGGCCTGCCCGAGCTGCTCGTCGCAGCCCACCTGCTCGGCGTGTGCTTCATGGTCGCCGCCACAACAGTCGCCGTCGACTCCCTCTACCGCCGCCCAGCACTCCGCGACGCCGAGCCTGCGGCACCGGCTGCCGAGAACCGGGACGCAGCGCTCACAGCTTCGTCTCGAATGCCCTCTTGAGCACCCGGTCGGCGTCCTTGAGCGATGCCTCGGTGTGGTGCAGCTGAGTGCCGAACAGCACCCCATAGGTGAATGACGGATGCCCGTCCTCCTCGGCCCGGCTCCCCAGCTGCTGGATCCATTCGCGGGCGACGGCGGCGTCGTTGAGCTCACCGTAGTGCTCGGTGACCGCCTCCCACGCCTCGGCTGCCTCGGCGGCAGGTGTGCCGAGTGCCAGTGACAGCGCCTCGCAGACGTAGCGGACGACCTTGGCCTTCTTGCGCACTTCGTGCCGGTGGACGAGCTGCTCCGCGCCCGAGGTGGAGCGCACCTTGCGCTGCTGTCGGCGCACCTTGGCGATCGCCTCGTCGAGCATCGGCCGATAGGCCTTGCCGGTCGGTGCGGTCGCGTCCCAGCCGGGGTTGAACGGCGGGTCCTCCAGCCAGTGCTGGAGGGAGGCGAGCAGCTTGCGGTAGCGCGCTGTCGACAGGGTGCGCTTGACGTTGGAGACCGATTTGCGGTGATGGGCGGTGAGCATCTGCGTCATGTGCTCGGCCACCCCGTCGGTGATCGCCTCGGCAGGCAGGTCGTCGAGAAGGCGCGGGAGCCGTTCGAGCTGCACTTCGGCATCGCGGGCGTAGCCGAGCCGGGTGGCGAACCATTTGAGCTCCTCGCGCAGCCGGGTGACGGAGTTGGCGTCGAAGAGCGGGGCGAAGGTCTTGAGGATGCTGCGCAGCCGACGGGAGGCCACCCGGGCCTTGTGCACGGCATCCGGGGCGTCGACGGCGACGTCCTGCTCGCGGTGCTGCAGCACGCCGATGTGCTCGGCCATCGCGGCGAGCACCGTCTCGACCAGCGGTGACTTGCGGGTCAGCGTCCGCTTGGCTGCCAGCTGGGGCGCTGTGCCGAGCGCGCGGGTGAGCTTTGAGGGGGCCTCAGCCGGTTCGATGCCGGCTGCGGTGAAGACCTCGGCGATCCCGTCGAGCAGCGCCTGCCCGGTGCCGGCCTCGGCGAGCTCGACTTCGAGTTCGCGCCACTCAGACCGGGCTGCGGCCACGCCCGGGCGGGCGAAGCGCACAGCGGTGACGTGATCGTCGCTGAGCTCAGCCACCGCCGGGTCGCCGGCGCGTTCGGCCAGCAGCGTCGTCGTGCGGGCGGTGCTGAGCAGGGCGACGGGGATGAGCGGCACCTGCCCGACTTCCTCACGGACCACGGCGAGCAGTTCGGCAGGCACGCGAAGCTCATCGCCGTCGGACAGATCGACGTGCATCTCCGTGCGGGCGCTGCCGGCCGGCAGCTTGAGATGCCAACCGGCGTCCGTGCCGCCGGTGCGCCTGCGCAGGGTGAGCTTCGCGCGCGAGAGCTGGAAATCCGGGGAATCGAAGTACACGGCATCGAGCTGCATCGAATCCCCGCCGACCTCATGTGCCAGGCCTGAAAGGTCGGGAATCGGCTGCTCGGGAGCCGGGGCGAATTTCAGCTCCTCTTCGGTGGCGACGCTGACCCGTTCGGACTCTGCAGCGGCAACCACCGCCTCGGCGGCGGGGCCAGCGGCGGCGTCAGACTCGGCGACATCGGCATCGGCAGGGGAACCAGCGTGCTCGCTCACAGACTCTCCAGTGCTCGTTGCGCCGCAGCGTCGGGGTTCGGTGCGGCCGGTGCTTGAAGTATATCGGCCCCCGGACACGACTCAGGCCCGGCATCGGAGCCGGGCCTGAGATGAGAGCTGGAGTGGTGCGTCAGCCGAAGAACGGGTTGAAGAACGGGTCGACGGCGACGGCGAGGAACAGCACCGACAGGTAGGTGATCGAGCCGTGGAAGACCTTCATGGCGCGCAGCTGGGTGCCGGAGAAGCCCTTCTTCGCTCGCTTGACGAGGGCGTAGCACTGGTACATGAACCAGGCGCCTGCCAGTACAGCGGTGGCGATGTAGATCGGGCCCATCGGGGCGACCGGGATGAGCGCGAGGCTGGCGGCGACCATTGCCCAGCCGTACCAGATGATCTGCCGGCCCACGCTCGTCGGCGGGACCTTCGACGGCAGCATCGGCACGCCGGCGGCGTCGTAGTCGGCCTTGTACTTGATGGCCAGCGGCCAGTAGTGCGGCGGCGTCCAGAAGAACACGACGAGGAACAGGATGAACGGCTCCCAGCTGACCGAACCGGTGACAGCCGACCAGCCGATGAGCACCGGCATGCAGCCGGCGGCGCCGCCCCAGACGATGTTCTGGGTGGTGTGGCGCTTGAGCATGATCGTGTAGAAGACGACGTAGAGCAGGATCGCGGTGGCGGTCAGGCCGGCGGCGACCCAGTTCGTGAAGCCGCCCATCCAGAAGATCGAGCCGATGCCGAGCGCGAACGCGAAGACGAGCGCCTCGCGGGCGGAGACCTCACCGGTGACGAGCGGGCGGTTCTCGGTCCGGTGCATCTTCGCATCGATGTCGCGGTCGAGATAGCAGTTGAAGACGTTCGCCGAGGCGGCGGCAGCAGAACCGCCGATGAGGGTGGTGAGCACGAGCCACAGGCTCGGCAGGCCCTGGGCGGCGAGGAACATCACCGGGGCGGTGGTGACGAGCAGCAACTCGATGATGCGCGGCTTCGTCAGCGCGACGAAGGCCATGAACCGACTGCGGGGCTTCGACCCACGCGTCGTCTCATCGGCGATCCGCTGCAGCGGCTTCTCCTCAGAGAGGGCGGCACGGTTCTGGTCGGCAGTCACGTCGCTCAAGTCACTTCCTCATTCGAACAGGGGCGAGGCTGTTCAGCTGCGCTTTGGGCGGCTGTCAGCCAACGGACATTATTCTACTCGTCGTCGAGTTAAATTCCACTTCCGCCTGCTGCCGCCGTGTCCGCCTGCTGCCAGACTTCGTGCGTGGTCAGCCGGTGTACGCGCGCGCCGTGTGTGAGGTATCTGTCAGCCGGTGCCGAAAGGGGGCCTGCGCGGTTCCGCACAGCTCATCTCGGCGGGTAGAGTCGGTGGTGGATTACCGTTGATGAGAAGGATTGATTCACTCACATGAGCTCCCTCCCCTGGTCCGCTGCGGACCGCACTGCAGTTCACACTGCCCGCCTGCTCGCTGCCGACGCCGTGCAGAAGGCCGGCAACGGTCATCCCGGCACGGCGATGAGCCTGGCTCCGGTCGCCTACTACCTCTATCAGCATGCGATGGTCCACGACCCGGCGGACCCGCAGTGGATCGGCCGTGACCGCTTCGTCCTCTCTGCCGGTCACTCCAGCCTCACCCAGTACGTCCAGCTCTACCTCAGCGGCTACGGCCTCGAACTCGACGATCTCAAGGCGCTGCGCCAGTGGGGCTCCCTGACCCCCGGCCACCCGGAGGTCGGCCACACCGACGGTGTGGAGATCACCACCGGCCCGCTCGGCTCGGGACTGGCCTCCGCAGTCGGCATGGCGATGGCCGCGCGCCGCGAACGCGGCCTCTTCGATCCTGACACTGCTGCCGGTGAGTCGGTCTTCGACCACCGCGTCTTCGTCATCGCCGGTGACGGCGACCTGCAGGAGGGCGTGTCCTCAGAGGCCTCCTCCCTGGCCGGCACCCAGAACCTCGGCAACCTCATCGTCATCTGGGACGACAACCGCATCTCGATCGAGGACGACACCTCGATCGCCTTCACCGAGGACGTCTCCGCCCGCTACGAGGCCTACGGCTGGCACGTCCAGCACGTCGACTTCCTGAACGACGGTGACTACACCGAGGACATCGACGCCCTTCACGCCGCTGTCGAGGCCGCCAAGGCCGATCCGCGCCCGTCGTTCATCCGCCTGTCGACGATCATCGCCTGGCCGAGCCCGACCGCTCAGGGCACCGGCGCCTCCCACGGCGCGGCCCTCGGCGCTGAGGAGATCGCAGCGACGAAGAAGATCCTCGGCTTCGACCCAGAGGCCGACTTCGCCGTCGACGACGATGTCCTCGCCCATGCCCGCCAGGTCCGCGACCGCGGAGCCGAAGCGCACGCCGATTGGTCGAAGCGCTTCGAGCAGTGGCGCAGCGAGCAGCCCGATCGCGCCACTCTGCTCGACCGGCTGGTCTCCGGTGAGCTGCCGGAGAACCTGGATGAGCTGTTCCCGGTCTTCGACGCCGATGCCAAGGGTGTGGCCACCCGTGCGGCCTCCGGCAAGGTGCTCAACGCGATCGCCGAGGCGCTGCCGGAGCTGTGGGGCGGTTCGGCTGACCTCGCCGGCTCGAACAACACACTCATCAAGGACGCCGCCTCCTTCCTGCCGCCGGAGCGCAGCTCGGAGATGTTCTCAGGTGAGCTCTACGGACGTAACCTGCACTTCGGCATCCGCGAGTTCGCCGCGGGCCTCATCTGCAACGGCATCGCCCTGCACGGCCCGACCCGCCCGTACAACGGCACCTTCCTCGTCTTCTCCGACTACCAGCGCCCGGCCGTCCGCCTGGCCGCACTGCAGCAGGTGCCCAACATCTTCGTGTGGACCCACGACTCGATCGGCCTAGGCGAGGACGGCCCGACCCACCAGCCGGTCGAGCACCTGTCCTCGCTGCGCGCGATCCCCGGCCTCGACGTCGTGCGTCCCGCCGATGCCAACGAGACCACCGAGGCGTGGAAGCAGATCCTCAAACGCGCTGACGGGCCCTCCGGCCTCGTCCTCACCCGCCAGGCCGTCCCGGTACTCGACCGCACCGACCTGGCCCCCGCCTCGGAGACGGCCAAGGGCGGCTACATCCTCAAGGACTGCACCGGCACCCCGGATGTCATCCTGCTCGCCTCCGGCTCGGAAGTCGAGATCGCCCTGGCTGCCGCCGAGACGCTGACCGAGCAGGGCCGCGCCGTGCGCGTCGTCTCGATGCCGTGCTTCGAATGGTTCGCCGCCCAGGACGAGACCTACCGCAACTCGGTGCTGCCGGCAGAGGTCCACGCGCGGGTCAGCGTCGAGGCCGGTACCGCCCAGAGCTGGCACCAGTTCCTCGGCACCTACGGCCGGGCTGTCTCGCTGGAGCACTTCGGCGCCTCGGCTGACTACAAGCGCCTGTACGAGGAGTTTGGCATCACCGCCGAAGCCGTCGTCGCAGCAGCAGAAGACAGCATCTCAGCAGTGGAAGGACGATGATGACGGATCGACTCGCCCAGCTCAGCCGCGCCGGGGTCTCGGTGTGGCTCGACGACCTGTCCCGCGGCCGGATCACCTCCGGGTCGCTCGGCTCGCTCATCGTCGACAGGAGCGTCGTCGGTGTGACGACGAACCCGACGATCTTCGCCGCCGCGCTGGCCGACGGCGAGGCCTACGATGCGCAGGTCCGCGAGCTTGCTGCCTCCGGTGCCAGTGTCGACGAGGCCATCGATGCGCTCACCTGTCACGACGTTGCGCAGGCCGCCGACATCCTCGCACCGATCTACCGGGCCTCCGGCGGCGTCGACGGACGGGTGTCGATCGAGGTGCCTCCCCATCTCGCGCACGACACCGAGGGGACCGTCGAGTGTGCGCGCAAGCTGTGGGAGATGATCGACCGGCCGAACATCCTCATCAAGATCCCCGCCACCGAGGAGGGCATGCTCGCCATCGCCCGCACCCTCGGTGAGGGCATCAGCGTCAACGTCACCCTCATCTTCGCTCTCGACCGCTACCGGAAGGTCGTCGAGGCGTTCATCAGCGGTCTCGAACGCGCCCGCGAGGCCGGCCGCGACATCTCCCGCATCCACTCGGTCGCCTCGATCTTCGTCTCCCGCGTCGATTCGGAGATCGACAAGCGCCTCGATGCCATCGGCTCGGAGAAGGCGCTGAGCCTCAAGGGCAAGGCCGGCATCGCGAACTGCCGCCTGGCCTACGAGATCTGCACGCAGCTGTTCGACAGTGAGCGCTGGGACGTCCTCGAGGCTGCCGGTGCGCACCGCCAGCGGCCGCTGTGGGCGTCGACGGGCACCAAGGATCCTGCCTACCCTGACACGCTCTATGTCAGCGAGCTCGTCACCGAGGGTGTGGTCAACACGATGCCGGAGAAGACCCTGGAGGCCTTCGCCGACCATGGTGAGCTGCACGGCGACACGGTCGTCGATCGGCACACCGAGGCCGATGAGCTCTTCGACACGCTGGCGATCATGGGCATCGACTACGCCGAGGTGATGGACGTCCTTGAGCGAGAGGGCCTGGAGAAGTTCGACGCCAGCTGGGCAGAACTCGTCGAGACCGTCACCCAGCAGCTTGAAGGAGCACAGTCATGACACTGTCATTCGGCTATCCCTCCCCCGCCGAATTCGAGGACGAGGTCCGCGATCTCGTCACCGCCCGCGCCGCCTCGCGCATCGCCTCCGGTGATGCCACGCTGTGGGGCGACGCCGCCGAGGCGGAGGCCTCCAAGCGGCTGGGCTGGGTGGGCCTGCCGGAATCGTCAGTCGAGCTGCTCGACGAGATCGAGAAGCTGCGCGCCGAGCTCGCCGCCGAGGGCATCGACCATGTCACCCTCTGCGGCATGGGCGGCTCATCGCTGGCCCCTGAGGTCATCTGCGCCACCGCGGGTGTGTTCCTCGAAGTCGTCGACACCACCGATCCCGGCCAGATCGCCGAAGCCATCGGCACGGACCTGCAGCGCAGTGTTGTCGTCGTGGCATCGAAGTCAGGCTCGACGATCGAGACCGAGGCGCAGCGCCGTGCCTTCGCCGAGGCGTTCGAGGCCGCCGGCATTCCAGCCGCCTCCCGCATGGTCGTCGTCACCGATCCCGGATCGCCGCTGGCGCAGCTGGCCGAGCAGGAAGGCTACCGCAAGGTCTTCTACGCTGATCCGCGCGTCGGCGGCCGGTTCTCCGCTCTCAGTGCCTTCGGCCTCGTGCCGGCCGGCCTGGCCGGCGCCGACATCGCCGGACTGCTCGCTGAGGCGCGCGAGATCGCTCCGCAGCTTGAACACGACTCACCGGACAACCCTGCCGTCCAGCTCGGCGCGTTCCTCGGTGTTGCCCACGCCCGGGAGACCGACAAGCTCGTCATCGCCCGCACCACCTCCTCGATCGTTGGTCTGGGCGCCTGGCTGGAGCAGCTGCTGGCCGAATCGACCGGCAAGGACGGCGAGGGCATCCTCCCGGTCGTCGTCGAAGGACCGGACGCACCCGGCTTCTCCGACGCGCGGGCTGATGCGATGCTGCTGTTCGTCGGTGAAGTCACCGGTGAGGCCACTCCCCCGTCGGGCTTCGCCTGTGCGGTCGACTATCCGCTGGGGGCGCAGTTCCTGCTGTGGGAGTACACCACCGCCATCACCGGCTACAGCATCGGCATCAATCCCTTCGACCAGCCCGATGTCGAGGCGGCGAAGGCCAGTGCACGCGTACTGCTGGAATCCGATTCGCCGATCGACAGCGAAGAGCCGCTGTTCACTGTCGGCTCCGTCGAGGTCTACGGCTCACCGCACCTGCTCGAGGGTGTCGACACGCTCGAAGAGGCGCTGCGCGCCCTGGCGGCCGCAGCTGACGAATACGGATACCTGGCAGTCCAGGCCTTCCTCGACCGGATCAGCGACCGGCGTGCCGAGCTCATCCGGCAGGCGGCCGCGCTGCGCACCGGACTGCAGACGACTTTCGGCTACGGGCCGCGCTATCTGCACTCGACGGGCCAGTACCACAAGGGCGGACGCCCCAACGGTGTGTTCCTGCAGATCACCGGCAGCCCACGGGCTGATGTGCTGATTCCGGGCGAATCGTACAGCTTCGGTCAGCTGCAGGCCGCGCAGGCCGCCGGTGACGCCGATGTGCTCACCGATCGCGGCCGGCCGGTGCTGCGTCTGCATCTGCGCGATCGTGCGCAGGGCATCGCTGACATCCTCGCTGCGTTCGGCTTCGAGGACGTGTGAGCCAAGCGCGCTGAGATGGCCGTCTGCTGACGGATGCGAAAACGGTGTGGGGCCGCGGATATCCGCCGGCCCCACACCGTTTGTCTGTCTTGTCCTCAGCCCTGGAAGCGGACCATGAGTCCGAGCAGCACGATCGAGGACACCCACACGATGGCCACGAGCGTGGTGAAGCGGTTGAGGTTGCGCTCAGCGACACCTGACGATCCGAGGTTCGAGCTCATGCCGCCGCCGAACATGTCCGACATGCCGCCGCCCTTGCCCTTGTGCAGGAGGATGAGCAGGGTGAGGAACACGCTGGTGAGCACAAGAATGCTCGTCAATGTCCAGGTGAGGATGGAGTCCACAGTTGTCTGCCTTTGCGTACGTTGAGGAAAAGATGCTGTCAGAGAGTCTACTGCGACGAAGCCGCGTGGCACAAAGAGGCGAAGCTCTCCGGGTCGAGGCTCGCTCCGCCGACGAGTGCGCCGTCGACATCGTCATGGGCGACGATCTCAGCGACGTTCTCCGTCTTGACACTGCCGCCGTAGAGCAGCCGGACAGTGCCGGCGAATCCGGCATCGTAGAGCTCTTCGAGCCGGGAGCGGATCGCCGAGCACATCTCGGCAGCGTCACCGGCGGTGGCCGTCTCCCCAGTGCCGATCGCCCACACAGGCTCGTAGGCGATGACGAGACCGGAGAGCTCATCTGCGCTCAGCCCGTCGAGAGCCTTCTCCACCTGGCCGAGGGTGAACTGAACGTGCTCGCCGGCCTGACGGGTCTCCAGAGACTCGCCGACGCACAGGATCGGGGTGAGCTCGTGCCGCAGCGCTGCGCGCAGCTTCGAGGCGACGACCTCATCGGTTTCGCTGTGGTAGGCCCGGCGCTCGCTGTGCCCGACGATGACGTACGTGCAGCGCAACCGGTTGAGGAACGCCCCGGACACCTCACCGGTGTAGGCGCCTTCATCGTGGGCTGAGAGATCCTGCCCGCCGTAGGCGATCGGCAGCTTGTCGCCCTGGATGAGGGTTTGCACCGACCGGATGTCGGTGAATGGCGGCAGCACCGCCACCTCGGCCTTCTCGATGTCGACGCGGTGGTCCTTGAGCGACCAGGCGAGCTTCTGCACCGTGGAGATCGCCTGCAGGTGGTCGAGGTTCATCTTCCAGTTCCCGGCCAGCAGCAGGGTGCGAGTCGTGCTCATCGTTCCTCTATTCAATCGGCGAGTACGTCAAGGCCGGGCAGCGTCTTGCCTTCGAGGTATTCGAGGCTGGCGCCGCCGCCGGTGGAGATGTGGCCGAACTGGTCGTCGGCGAATCCGAGGCTGCGCACTGCGGCTGCGGAGTCGCCACCGCCGACGACGGTGAGCCGGCCCTCAGCCTGTCCGCCGTGCTGGTCGGTCAGGGCTTCGGCGACTGCCCGGGTGCCGGCTGCGAAGGCAGGGAACTCGAAGACGCCCATCGGGCCGTTCCAGAACACGGTCTTGGCTGCCGCGATCCGCTCAGCGTAGGTCCGTGCGGTCTCCGGTCCGATGTCGAGGCCGATGCCGTCGGCTCCGGCCGGGGTGGATTCGAGGGCATCGCTGCTGACGGTCCAGTGCTCGGCATCGGCGGCGAAGGAGGAGGCCATGACGATGTCGGTGGGCAGCAGGATCTCGACGCCGCGCTCCTCGGCAGCGGCGAGGTAGCCCTTGACAGTGTCGAGCTGGTCTTCCTCAAGCAGGCTGGAGCCGATGGCGTGTCCCTGGGCCTTGAGGAAGGTGAAGAGCATTCCGCCGCCGATGATGAGGGTGTCGGCGCGCTCGAGCAGGCTGGCGATGACGCCGAGCTTGTCGGAGACCTTCGATCCGCCGAGCACGACGACGTAGGGGCGGGCCGGATCGTGCAGGAGCCGGTCGCACACCTCGACTTCGGCGGCGACGAGACCACCGGCCATGTGCGGCAGACGCTGGGCGATGTCGTAGACGCTGGCCTGCTTGCGGTGCACGACACCGAAGCCGTCGGAGACATAGACGTCGGCGAGAGCTGCGAGCTCATCGGCGAATGCGCCACGCTCGGCATCGTCCTTGGAGGTCTCGCCGGCGTTGAATCGGAGGTTCTCCAGCAGCAGGATCTGGCCGTCTTCCAGTGCGGCAGCCTTGGTCTTGGCGTCCTCACCGACGGTGTCGGAGGCGAACTGCACCTCGCGGCCGACGGCTTCGGACAGGGCGGCGACGACAGGCTTGAGCGAGTACTTCTCCTCAGGGGTGCCCTTCGGGCGGCCGAGGTGGGCCATGACGATGACCTTGGCGCCGGCTTCGGCGAGGCTGCGCAGCGTCGGTGCTGAGGCGACGATGCGGCCGGTGTCGGTGATCGTCGTGCCGTCCATCGGGACGTTGAGGTCGCTGCGGACGAGCACCCGCTTGCCGGCCAGCTCGGCCGGCTGCTCCAGTTTCTTCACTGTCGTACCTTTCCTATGACTGTGCCCCGCCCGGCGGTCGCTAAGCCGCCGGGCGAGGCGCGATGCTGGTGTGGTTCAGAGGGTCTTGCCGACGAACTCGACCATCTCGAACAGACGCTGGGAGTAGCCCCACTCGTTGTCGTACCAGGACACGACCTTGACCTGGTTGCCGACAACGCGGGTGAGCTCGGCGTCGAAGATCGAGGAGTACTCGCTCATGACGATGTCCGAGGACACGATCGGGTCTTCGGTGTAGCCGAGGATGCCCTTGAGGTCGCCTTCGGAGGCCTTCTTGACCGCGGCGTTGACCTCTTCCGCGGTCACCTGCTTCTTCGAGTTGAAGGTCAGGTCGACGAGCGAACCGGTGGGCACCGGCACGCGCACGGCGAATCCGTCGAGGCGGCCCTTGAGCTGCGGCAGCACCTCGGCGACGGCCTTGGCGGCGCCGGTGGTCGTCGGCACGATGTTGATCGCGGCCGCACGCGCCCGGCGCAGGTCCTTGTGGTTGGCGTCGACGAGGTTCTGGTCACCGGTGTAGGCGTGCACCGTCGTCATGAGGCCGGCCTCGATGCCGAAGGCGTCGTCGAGGACCATCGCCAGCGGTGCCAGGCAGTTCGTCGTGCACGAGGCGTTGGAGATGATGTGCTGGTTCTGCGGGTCGTAGGTGCTGTCGTTGACGCCCATGACGAACGAGCCGTCAATGCCCTTGCCGGGTGCCGAGAGGATGACCTTCTTGGCACCGGATTCGAGGTGGGCTGCGGCGGCTTCGCGGGTGCGGAACTTGCCGGTGGCCTCGACGACGACATCGACTCCGAGGTCTCCCCAGTTGATGTCGTGCGGGTCCTTCTCCGCCGAGGCGTGGATGCGGTCTCCGTCGACGGTGAGCGATTCGTCGTCGTATTCGACGGTGCCGGGGAACTTCCGCCACACGGAGTCGTAGCGCAGCATGTGGGCGAGGTGCTTGTTGTCGGTCAGATCGTTGACGGCAACGATCTCGACATCGGTGTCGACTTCGTATGCTTGGCGCAGGAACGAGCGGCCGATTCGGCCGAAGCCGTTGATGCCTACACGAATGGACATTCCGATTCCTCCTGGGGTTCGGCGAGTGTTCCGGTATTCATCCTAGTCACGCTTCATGCGCCTCTGCAGGCTCAGCGGGGCGTGGATGTGAAGTTCACATGAACTGTGTCAGGCATCCTCAAGCATGTCCGGCGTCAGGCTCGATTCGGTGTTGGGCACGCCGAGCTCATCAGCCTTCTTATCGGCGGTGGCGAGCAGTCGGCGGATCCGCCCGGCGATCGCGTCCTTGGTCATCGGCGGGTCGGCCTGCTGGCCGAGCTCCTCCAGCGACGCCTGCTTGTGCTTGAGCCGCAGCTCGCCGGCGTACTTGAGGTGCTCGGGAATCTCGTCGCCGAGGATCTGGAAGGCACGTTCGACGCGTGCGCCCGAGGCGACCGCCGCTCGGGCCGACCGGCGCAGGTTGGCGTCGTCGAAGTTCGCCAGCCGGTTGGCGGTGGCGCGCACTTCCCGGCGCATCCGCCGTTCCTCCCACACCAGGCGGGTGGCCTCGGCACCCATGTTCGTCAGCAGGTCGCCGATCGCCTCGCCATCGCGGATGACGACCCGGTCGACCCCGCGCACCTCGCGGGCCTTTGCGGAGATGCCGAGGCGGCGGGCCGAACCGACGAGCGCGAGTGCCGCCTCGGGTCCGGGGCAGGTGATCTCCAGGGCTGCCGAACGTCCTGGTTCGGTCAAGGATCCGTGGGCGAGGAACGCGCCGCGCCAGGCGGCCTGCGCGTCGGCCAGCGAGCCGTTGACGATCGCCGAGGGCAGTCCGCGCACCGGGCGCAGGCGCCCGTCGATGAGCCCTGTCTGGCGGGCCAGGGCGGCTCCGTCGTTGGCGACGCGGACGAGGTAGCGGCTGCCGCGCCGGATGCCGGAGGCGCCGATGACGACGACGTCGGCGGTGTGGCCGAAGAGCGACTTGATCTCTGCGCGCAGCCGACGGGCGACGATGTTGGTGTCGACCTCAGCTTCGATGACAATGGAGCCGGCGACGAGGTGCAGGGCGTTGGTGAAGCGCAGGATCGCCGACACCTCGGCCTTGCGGGCCGAGATGCGGGTGATGGCCACCCGCGCGAGCTCATCCTTGACCTGTGCTGTCAGTGCCATTGCGTCGAGTCCTTTCGATTGTCCACCGCTGCTCACCACTGTTCGTCGACGGTGATGCCAGCGTCAAGCAGCACGTCGCGATAGCAGGCGGCGAGCTTGAGGCTGTCGTGCTGGCTCTGCTTGCGTCCGCGCAGCGACCGGGTCCACAGCCGCGCCGCGAAGAGGCGCTGTGCTTTGGCTTCGAGTTCCGGTTCGGCCCGGGCGGCGTCCTCGTCGACGAGAACATAGTCGAAGCGCAGCCGCGGGGCGTGCGAGTGCAGTGATTCGAGGTGATCGCACAGGCTCAAATCGCGGGTCTCGGCTTTCGCACCGGGCAGGTTGAGGGTCAGGGTGCGCAGTGCATCTGAGGCGAAGATCGCCTCAGCGAGATCCGGGACGAGCAGGTGGGGCATGACGGAGGTATACCAGGAGCCGGGACCGAGGTTGAGGATCTCGGCTGCCCGCACGGCGTCGATCGTCTCAGCGCGGGCGGGCGGGTTGTGCGGCACGAGCCGCACTTCGCGCAGGTGCCCGTCCGTTGCCGCCAGGGCCGACTGACCCTGCACCACCTCGGGCGCGGCATCGGGGGCGAACTGGACGTCGCCTTCGATACGCAGCGGCAGCGACGACATCGGCAACACGCGGCCGTGGGCGCGCAGCAGGCGCGCCATCCAGTCGAGGCCTTCGACGTGGTCTCCGAGGAGCTGCCAGAGAGCGGAGATGAGGAGGTTACCGACCGAGTGGTCGTGCAGCGGGCCGTCGGAGGAGAACCGGCTCTGGATGACATCGCGCCACACCCGGCCCCATTCGCCGTCGTCGCACAGCGCGGCCAGTGCCATGCGCAGGTCACCGGGCGGCAGGCCGCCGAGCTCTTGGCGCAGGCGACCGGACGAACCGCCGTCGTCGGCCACGGTGACGACGGCGGTGAGGTTCTCCGTCAGCAGCCGGAAAGCGCGCAGCGCAGCGTAGAGCCCGTGGCCGCCGCCGAAGGAGACGACCTGTGGGCCGCCGGTGCTGCGCCGCTGGCGCGCGGCCATGACGAACGGCAGCTCTTCGGTGTGGAGGCGGTGGGCGCTGGGGCTGTAGCTGCTCGGGTCGGGACGTGAGAATCCTATGTGCTGACTCATCTACTCGCGTCCCAGGTCGCGGTGGCGCACGGTCACCGATGCGGTCGTGCGCTCGGCCAGCCGGCGGCCGAGCTCCTCGCTCATCGCAACCGAGCGGTGCTTGCCGCCTGTGCAGCCGAGCGCAATCGTCATATGCGATCGATTCTCGTGTTCATAGCCTTCGATGACGACGTCGAGCGCGCCGAGGTAGCGGTCGACGAAGGCGAGGGCGCCGTTCTGCGAGAGCACGTAGTCGCGCACAGGTGCGTCGGTGCCGTTCTGGCCGCGCAGCTGCGGAATCCAGTAGGGGTTGGGCAGGAAGCGAACGTCGGCCATGAAATCGGCGTCGACGGGCACGCCGTATTTGAATCCGAAGCTCTGCACGGTGATCCGCAGCTGGTTGCTGTCGCTGCCGCTGAGCAGGGAGTGGACGTTGGCACGCAGCTGGTGGACGTTGAGGTCGCTGGTGTCGATGAGGATGTCTGACTGGTCGCGCAGCGGGGCGAGGGCCTTGCGCTCTTCGGTGATGCCGTCGATGAGGGTGCCCTCGCCCTGCAGCGGGTGGGGGCGGCGGACGGATTCGAAGCGGCGCACGAGGGCGTCGTCGTTGGCGTCGAGGAACAGCACCTTGATGTTGAGGCCCTGCGAGCGGTAGGCGCTGAGCGTCTGGTTGAGCTCGGAGAACATCTGGCGGGTGCGCACATTGGTGACGACGGCGACCTTCGGCAGCGATCCGTCGGCGCGGGCGACGAGTTCGACCAGCGGCGGGATCATCTGCAGCGGCAGGTTGTCGACGACATACCAGTCCATGTCCTCAAGGGCGTTGGCCGCCGTCGAACGGCCGGCTCCGGACATTCCGGTCAGCAGCAGCACCTCGACGTCGTCGCCGGTGGCCTCGATGGCAACCGGTGATGAGGCGTCAGTCATCGGCAGTCCCTTCCGCAGTGGTCTCATCTGCCTCAACAGTATCGGATTCTGCTGCCGGGCTCAGTGTCCGGTGGATCTTCTCCGCCAGGGCAGGACCGATGCCTGGGGCAGCGGTGAGATCGTCGACCGCGGCGGCCCGGATCCGTTTGACAGAGCCGAAGTGCTTAAGCAGCGCCTTCTGCTTGGCCGCCCCGAGCCCGGGGATGCCGTCGAGGGCCGATGAGCGCTGGGCTCGGGTGCGCTTCTGCTGGTGGTAGCGGATGGCGAAGCGGTGGGCCTCGTCGCGGATGCGCTGGAGCATGAAGAGGCCCTCCGAGCCACGCGGGAGGATGACCGGGAACTCATCACCGGGCACCCACACCTCTTCGAGTCGCTTCGCCAGGCCGACGACGGAGATGTCGGTGATGCCGAGATCATTCAGCGCCTGCACGGCGGCGTTGACCTGCGGCAGCGCACCGTCGACGACGAGCAGGCTGGGCCGGTAGCCGAATCGCTCGTCCGGCTCGTCCTCGACGAGGCTCTCGAGGTAGCGGGAGAAACGCCGGGAGACGACGTCGTACATCGCCGAGGTGTCGTCCCGCGCGGCATCACCGCTGATGGAGAACCGCCGGTAGTCGCGTTTCTTGGCCAGGCCGTCTTCGAACACGACGAGCGAGCCGACGACGTTCTGACCCGACATGTGCGAGTTGTCGATGCATTCGATGCGCAGCGGCGGCTCCGGCAGGTTCAGCGCCTGCTGGATCTCGCTCAGCGCTTCGCTGCGGGTGGTGAGGTCGGAGGCACGCTGCATCTTGTGCCGCATGAGCGCCTGCTCGGCGTTCTTGTGCACGGTGTCGAGCACGGCCTTCTTCTCCCCGCGCTGCGGGACCCGCAGTTCGACTTTCGTTCCGCGCTGCTCGCTCAGCCAGGTCGTGGCGAGCTCGACGTCGCTGGGCAGGGTGTCGAGCAGGATCTCCTTGGGGATCGCGTCGGCATCCATGCCGCTGTAAGCCTGTCGCAGGTAGTCGAGTGTCAGCTCCGCAGGCGTGAGGTCCTGGAGGCGTTCGATGATCCAGCCGCGCTGGCCGCGGATGCGGCCGCCGCGCACATGGAACACCTGCACCGAGGCCTCCAGCTCCTCGACGACCATGGAGAAGACGTCGACGTCGACATTCTGCGACAGCACCACGGCGCTCTTGTCGAGGACCTTCTCAAGCGCCTGGATCTCGTCACGCAGCTCGGCAGCGCGCTCGTAGTCGAGGTTCTGTGCGGCGTCGGCCATCTCGCGCTGTCGGCTGGAGATGAACTGACCGGTGTTGCCCCGCATGAAGTCGGCGATGTTGCGGGCCAGCTGCCTGTGCTCCTCCGGTGTCACCCGGCCGACGCAGGGGGCGGCGCATTTGTCGATGTAGCCGAGCAGGCAGGGTCGGTCGGTCTGCCGGGCACGGCGGAACACTCCGGCGGTGCAGGTGCGCACCGGCCAGGCTTTGAGCAGCAGGTCGAGGGTCTCCTTGATCGCCCACACCTGGGTGAAGGGACCGAAGTAGGTGACGCCCTTCTTGCGGCTGCCGCGGGTGACGAAGGCGCGCGGGTATTCGTCCTGCATCGTGATCGCCAGGTACGGATACGACTTGTCGTCGCGGAACATGACGTTGAATCGCGGGCGGAACTCCCGGATCCACGTCCATTCCAGCTGCAACGCCTCGACTTCGTTGTTGACGACGGTCCAGTCGACCGAGGCTGCGGTGTGGACCATCGTGAAGGTCCGCTGCATAAGCGCGGCTGGGTTGCCGAAGTACGAGTTGAGCCTGGCGCGTAGGTTCTTCGCCTTGCCGACGTAGATGACCCGCCGGTCGGCGTCGCGGAAGCGGTAGACGCCGGGCTGGGTGGGGATCTCACCTGTCGCCGGACGGTACTTGCTCGGATCCACGGTCAGGTCCGGTTAGCGAGCATCTCGGCCAGGAACTGCCCGGTGTAGGACGATTCGATGGCCGCCACCTCTTCCGGTGTTCCCTCCGCGATAACGGTGCCGCCGCCGCGTCCGCCTTCGGGCCCCATGTCGACGATGTGGTCGGCTGAGGCGATGACGCCGAGGTTGTGCTCGATGACGATGACGGTGTTGCCCTTGTCGACGAGACCCTGCAGCACACCCAGAAGCTTGCGGATGTCCTCGAAGTGCAGGCCTGTGGTCGGTTCGTCGAGCACGTAGACGGTGCGGCCGCGCGAGCGTTTCTGCAGTTCGGCTGCGAGTTTGACGCGCTGGGCCTCACCGCCGGACAGCGTGGTGGCAGGCTGGCCGAGGCGCACGTAGCCCAGGCCGACTTCAACCAGGGTGTGCAGGTGCCGGGCGATGGCAGGGACCGCCGAGAAGAAGTCGGCGGCCTCCTCGATGGGCATGTCGAGCACATCGGCGATCGTCTTGCCCTTGAACTTCGCTTCGAGGGTCTCCCGGTTGTAGCGGGCACCGTGGCAGACCTCGCAGGGGACGTAGACATCGGGCAGGAAGTTCATCTCGATCTTGATGGTGCCGTCGCCGTGGCAGTTCTCGCAGCGTCCGCCCTTGACGTTGAAGGAGAACCGGCCGGGCTGGTAGCCACGGATGCGGGCGACTTCGGTTTCGGCGAAGAGCTTGCGCACGTGGTCGAACACGCCGGTGTAGGTGGCGGGGTTCGACCGCGGCGTGCGGCCGATGGGCGACTGGTCTACGTGGATGATCTTGTCGAGGTCTTCGTGACCGGTGATCCGCTTGTGGCGGCCGGGTACGCGGTTGGCGCCGTTGAGGTCGTTGGCCAGCTGCGTGTAGAAGATGTCATTGACGAGCGTCGACTTGCCTGAACCGGACACTCCGGTCACGGCGGTGAAGACGCCGAGCGGCAGTGAGACGGTAACGTCCTTGAGGTTGTTCTCACGGGCGTGGTGGACGGTCACCATCTTCTTGCGGTCGACCGAGCGGCGCTGGGTCGGGATCTCGATCTGGCGCTGGCCGCTGAGGTAGGCACCGGTGATGGAGCGCTCGGCCTTCGTGAGGTCGGCGACGGGTCCGGAGTAGACGACCTCTCCCCCGTGTTCGCCGGCGCCGGGTCCGATGTCGACGATCCAGTTGGCGGCCTCGATCGTCTCCTCGTCGTGTTCGACGACGATGAGGGTGTTGCCGAGGTCGCGCAGCTTGAGCAGCGTTTCGATCAGCCGCCGGTTGTCGCGCTGATGCAATCCGATGGACGGTTCGTCGAGGACGTAGAGCACGCCGACAAGTCCGGAGCCGATCTGGGTGGCCAGGCGAATGCGCTGCGCTTCCCCGCCGGAGAGTGTGCCGGCGGTGCGGTCGAGGCTGAGGTATTCGAGTCCGACGTCGAGGAGGAACCCGAGCCGGGCCCGGATCTCCTTCATCACCTGTGCCGCGATCGCCGCGTCACGGCCGCTGAGCTCGAGACCGGTGAGGAATTCGGCGGCCTGGTCGAGGGCCATGGTGGAGACGTCGGCGATCGACTTGCCTGCGATCTTGACGTGCAGCGCCTCGGGCTTGAGGCGGGTTCCGCCACAGGCGGCACACGGCACCTGCCGCATGTAGGACTCGTAGCGTTCCCGGGCGTGGTCGGATTCGGTCTCACCGTGCTTGCGCAGGATGTACTGGAATACACCTTCGAAACCGGTCGAATAGGTCCGTTCGCGGCCGAACCGGTTCTTGTAGCGGACGTGGACCTGGTAGTCCTTGCCTTCGAGGATCGCCTTGCGGTGGGACTTCTTCAGGTCCTTCCACGAGGTGAACAGGTCGAAGCCGAGTTCATCGCCGAGGCCCTTGAGCAGCCGGTTGAAGTACTTCGCTGTCGTCTTGCCCTTCGACCACGGCGCGATCGCACCTTCACCCAGGGTGAGGTCCTCATCGGGCACGACGAGCGTCTCATCGACCTGCAGCTTCGTGCCGATGCCGTCGCAAACGGGGCAGGCGCCGAACGGTGAGTTGAAGGAGAAGGTGCGCGGTTCGATCTCATCGACGGTGAGCGGATGGTCGTTCGGGCACGACATGTTCTCCGAGAACGTCCGGGTGGTGCCCTCGTCGACGAGCTCGACATCGAGGCGCCCGCCGGCGGTTGCCAGCGCGGTCTCGACGGAGTCGGTGACGCGCTGGCGGATGCCGTCCTTGGCGACGAGCCGGTCGACGACGACGGAGATATCGTGCTTGTACTGCTTCTCCAGCTTCGGCGGATCGGTCAGCTGCACCTGCTCGCCGTCGACGACGGCGCGGGAGAAGCCCTTGGTCTGCAGGTCGGCGAACAGGTCGGCGAACTCGCCCTTGCGCCCGCGCACAAGCGGGGCGAGCACGATGAACTTCGTGCGCTCCGGCAGGGTCAGCAGCTGATCGACGATGTTCTGCGGTGTCTGCCGGGTGATCGGCTCACCGCATTCCGGGCAGTACGGGGTGCCGATGCGCGCCCACAGCAGGCGCAGGAAGTCATACACCTCGGTGATGGTGCCGACGGTCGAGCGCGGGTTCTTCGAGGTCGACTTCTGGTCGATCGACACCGCCGGTGAGAGGCCTTCGATGAAGTCGACGTCGGGCTTGTCCATCTGTCCCAGGAACATCCGCGCGTACGACGACAGCGATTCGACGTAGCGGCGCTGGCCCTCGGCGAAGATCGTGTCGAAGGCGAGGGAGGATTTTCCGGAGCCGGACAGCCCGGTGAAGACGACCATCGAGTCGCGCGGGATGGCGATCTCGACGTTCTTCAGATTGTGTGCCCGGGCCCCTTTGACCCACAGCGTGTCGAGGTGCGATACGCCGCGGTCGGCCTCTGCATTCGCGGTCTGAGTAGTCACAGTGTGTACTTTAGTTCCCTTCACTGACATCGGTGATTTCAGCGCATCGGGCCGACGTCGAGGATCTCGACGACGACTTCGCCGGCGCTGTCGCTGGCGGCCACATCGACGCGGGCGGTGATCGCCCAGTCGCGGTCGCCGTCGGGGTCGGCGAGGATCTGCCGGACTCTCCACTCCTCCTCGCCTTCGGTGATCTGCACATAGGCAGAACTCCGGGCGTCGCCATCGATGCGCAGATCGCCGTACTCCTCGTAGAAGTCCTCGATCGCGTTCTCCCACGCCTTGGCATCCCAGCCGGAGTCAGCATCGAGTTCGCCGAGGTGGTCGTAGGCGGCGCGTTCGGCCAGCAGCACCCGGTGGAACATCGTATTGCGGATCAGCGAGGTGAACCGCCTGCGGTCGGAGCTCAGCGTCTGTGCGGCGGCCGGCAGCAGCGCCGGTTCGTCCTCGTCTCCCCCGCCCGCGGTGCGCAGCGCCTCCCATTCCTCGACGAGGCTGGAGTCGACGCGGGCAATGAGCTCACCGAGCCAGTCGATGATCTCCTGCAGGCGCTCGTCGACGGCGTCGGCGGGCACGTTCTGCACGAGTGCCCGGTAGACGTCCATGAGGTAGCGCAGCAGTCCGCCTTCGACCCGGGCGAGCCGGTAGTAGGCGACGAACTGCGAGAAGTTCATCGACTGCTCGATCATGTCGGCGACGACCGCCTTGGGCTCGAGCCCGACCTCGCGCACCCACGGCGAGGTCTCGGCATAAGCGTCGAAGGCGGTTTCGAGGATCTCGGCGTTCGGCTGCGGGTAGGTCAGCTCGTCGAGGATCGCCATCCGCTCGGTGTACTCGACGCCGTCGGCCTTGAGCGCAGCGAGCTCCTCCTGTTTGATCCGGTCGAGCTGGCCCTTGAGGATCGTGAAGTGCACCGGGGTGGTCGCCTCGATGATCGAGAGCACGTTGAGCGCCCAGTCGTCCCCGTCGCGGTCGAACAGGTCGAGGGCGGCCAGCGCGAACGGCGAGAGCGGCTGGTTGAGTGCGAAGTGGGGGCCGAGGTCGCGCTGCAGGACGTAGCGCACCTCCGGTTCGCCGTCCGGTCCCGAGGCGTCGGTGACCTCCCGGCGGATGACGTCCGAGCGCAGCAGCGCGCGCCCGATCTTGAGCGCTTTGAGGTACAGGTCGATCTTCGCCGCGGCTGTCTCGTGGGTGGCGTCGATGAACCGGCGGATCGTGTGCACGCCGCTGCCGGGCCTGGAGAGCAGGTTGAGGATCGTGGCATGGTTGAGCTGCATGTGGGAGCGCAGCTCTTCGGGCTGGCCGGTCGTGAGCTGGTCGAAGGTCTCTTTGGACCAGCCGACGAATCCGGTCGGCGGCTGCTGCTTGCGGACCTTGCGCCGCTTCTTCGAATCGTCGCCGGCTTTGGCGAGGGCCTTCTGGTTCTCGATGACGTGTTCGGGGGCCTGCGCGACGACGTAGCCGACGGAGTCGTAGCCGGCCCGCCCGGCACGCCCGGCGATCTGCTGGAACTCGCGCACCGTCAGCCGGCGCATGCGCCGGCCGTCGAATTTCGCCAGCCCGGTCAGCAGCACAGTGCGGATGGGCACGTTGATGCCGACGCCGAGGGTGTCGGTGCCGGAGATGATGCGCAGCAGCCCGGCGCCGGCGAGCTGTTCGACGAGCCGGCGGTAGCGGGGCAGCATGCCGGCGTGGTGAACGCCGATGCCGTGGCTGAGCAGGCGCTTGAGGATCTGCCCGAACCCTTTGGAGAAGCGGAAGCCTTTGATCTCTGCGGCGATCGCCTCCCGCTCCTCACGTGAGCACAGGTTGGCGCTGACGATGTTGCCGGCCAGGGTCACGGCCTGGGCCTGGGCGAAGGAGACGATGTAGACCGGTGCACGGTCCTTGGAGATGAGCTGGCGCAGCGTTTCATGCAGCGGCTCCTCCGAGTACCTGTACTCCAGCGGCACCGGACGGGTCGCCGATGTCACGAGGGTGACGTCGCGGCCGGTGAGTTCGCTGAGGTCTGCGCTGATGTGGGACATGTCGCCGAGCGTGGCGGACATGAACACGAACTGGGTCTGCGGCATCTCCAGCAGCGGCACCTGCCAGGCCCAGCCGCGCTGCGGGTCGCCGAAGTAATGGAACTCGTCCATGACGACGAGTTCGACGTCGAGTTCGGCGCCTTCGCGCAGCGCCTGGTTGGCCAGGATCTCAGCGGTCGCGCAGATAATCGGGGCATCGGAGTTGACCGAGGAGTCACCGGTGATCATGCCGACGTTCTCGGCTCCCAGTGCGGCGGTGAGGTCGAAGAACTTCTCACTCACCAGTGCCTTGATCGGGGCGGTGTAGTAGGCGCGGCGGCCGGTGTTGAGGGCGGCGAAGAGCGAAGCGAGGGCGACCATCGACTTGCCGGAGCCGGTCGGTGTCGCGACGATCGTGTGGTCGCCGGTGAGGACGGAGAGGATGGCCTCTTCCTGTACCTCGTAAAGTTCGATTCCCTGCTCAGCGGCGTAATCGGAGAAGGCTGAGAACAGAGTGTCCGGGTCGGCGTGGTCACTCGGTATCTCAGGCAGCGTCGGCACGCATGTCTCCTCTGGGAGTGTGGGGAACGGTCTACCGTACACTCTAACCAGAGATCACCGCCGCCTTATTCCCGCACAGCGGGCCCGTCGAGCAAGGAGACCTGATGGCCGTCTTCGCAGTCCAGTACACCTACAGCTCTGATACCGAAACCCGGATGCAGACCCGCCCGCAGCACCGGACGTGGCTCTCCCGCCTGTTCGACGAGAAGGTGATCCTGGCTGCCGGCCCATTCGACGAGGAGCGTCCCGGTGCCCTGCTTCTCGTGTATGCCGAGTCGCAGGCGGCCGTCGAGGACGTCCTCACCCAGGATCCCTACGCCGAGGCGGGCGTCATCGAGGGTGTGGAGATCCGCCAGTGGACACCGGTCTTCGGACCGTGGGTGCAGGACTG
>NZ_JALXPM010000035.1:0-31534 GCF_025147615.1 Brevibacterium luteolum
GCCGCCGGCGGGCTCAGCCTTCGAACTTGTAGCCCAGCCCCCGGACGGTGACGAGCAGCTGCGGGCGTGAGGGTTCGACTTCGACCTTGGCGCGCAGACGCTTGATGTGCACGTCGAGGGTCTTGGTGTCGCCGACGTAGTCCTGGCCCCAGATCCGGTCGATGAGCTGGCCGCGGGTCATGACGCGCCCGGCGTTGCGCACGAGCATCTCGAGGAGTTCGAACTCCTTGAGCGGCAGGGACAGCTCCTCACCGCGCACACTGGCGACGTGCCGGTCGACGTCGATGCGCACCCCGCCTGCTTCGATGACGGAGTCCATCAGGTCATCGGGTTCGGCGTTGCGGCGCAGCACGGCGCGAACGCGGGCGAGCAGCTCACGCGAGGAGTAGGGCTTGGTGACGTAGTCGTCAGCGCCGAGCTCAAGGCCGACGACCTTGTCGATCTCGGAGTCCTTGGCCGTGAGCATGATGATCGGCACGTTCGACTTCGCACGCAGCTGGCGGCACACCTCGGTCCCGGAGGCGCCGGGCAGCATGAGGTCGAGCAGCACGAGGTCGGCGCCCACCCGGTCGAATTCGGCGATGGCCTCCAGGCCGTCGGCGGCAACGGTGACATCAAACCCTTCCTTGCCGAGCAGGTACGACAGGGGGTCGGAGAATGATTCTTCGTCTTCGACGAGCAGAATGCGGGTCACGTCGTCTGTTTCCTTTGTTCTTCAGTTGTCTCACGGCCAGCCGTGCCGTCCACGGCGCGTCCGTCTTCTTCCTTCGCCGGTACCGAGCCCAGGCGGGCCTCCGGCTCGTCGGCGATGAGGATGCCGGATTCGGCAGCCTCTGCGATCACCGGATGCTCCTCGGTGTGAGCCAACGGTAGCACCACGGTGAAGGTCGATCCCTGCTTGGGCTTCGACCACACGCGCACCTCACCGCCATGGGTGGCGACGATGTGCTTGACGATCGACAGGCCCAGCCCAGTTCCGCCGGTCGCCCGGGAGCGGGCCGGGTCGACGCGGTAGAACCGTTCGAAGACCCGTTCGGTCTCCTCGCCGGTCATGCCGATGCCTTGGTCGCTGACGGCGATGAAGACGCGTTCGTCGCTGACCCTGACCCCGATGCCGACCTGGGTGCCGGGATTGGAGTAGTTCACGGCATTGTCGACGAGGTTGCGGATCGCGTTCGACAGCAGGTCGGGGTTGCCCTCGACGCACCAGTCGGCTGGGCAGTCGACGGTGAGCGAGATGTTCTTGGCATCGGCTGCGGTCATGGCACGGTCGACGGCGTCGTCGATGATGTCGGCGACCGGGATGATCTCACCTGAGGGTGCCTCGTGGTCCTGGACGGCTGAGAGGTCGATGATCTCCTGGACGAGCTGGGAGAGCCGGTGGGATTCGCGCTGCATGCGACCGCCGAAGCGCTCGACGGCCTCGGGGTCGTCGGAGAAGTCGGTGACCGCCTCGGCTAAGAGCGCGATCGCGCCGATAGGGGTCTTGAGCTCATGCGAGACGTTGGCGACGAAGTCGCGGCGCACGGCCTCCAGCCGGTGGGCGTCGGTCTGGTCGTCACACAGGACGAGGACGAAGGCGGCACCGAGCGGGGCGACGCGGGCGTGCAGGTAGCGCAGCGCCTGGCGGGAGCGGCCGCGCTGGGTTTCGAAGTTCGTCTCCTCGATGAGCCCGCGGGTGCGGACCCGGTCGATGACTGCGGCGAGTTCGGAGGCGACGATGCGGTGGCCGCGCACGAGCCCGAAGGTGTAGGCCGCCGGTGAGGCCTTGATGACGTCATTGCCGGCGTCGACGACGATCGCGGCGCTCGGCAGCACGGCCAGCACCTCGGCAATGCCGTCGGGAAGCTCGTTGTTCGAGTGCAGATCAGCGGAATCGCGCGTGCGGTCGGAGAACCGGAACGCCAGGATGGCGACGATTCCGATCGCCAGGCCCACGAGGCCTGTCACTGCAGCTATGAACAACGGATCTTCCACACACACCAGCATACGGGCCAACGCATGAGACGCCTGTCCGATATAATGACGGCGGTTCTGACATTAGCGAACTGTTCACCCAGCCGTCAGCATGGATTCACTGCTGACTGGGAAGGTGAGAACGATTCACGGCCCCGTGGCCGCAGCCGTGCATGCGCTGCAGCCAGGGGTCTGACGCTTCAATCTGAAAGGAAGCATTCCGAATGCGCGAGGTCTTCAAGGCCGAGCTCGAGAACATCGCCGACGAGCTCGTCGAAATGGCAGCCAAGGTGAGCGAGGCGATGCGCTCAGCGACTGAAGCTCTTGAGAACAACGACCTGGAGCTGGCGGAGAAGGTCATCGACGCCGATACTGAGATCGATAATATGACCGCCGATCTCGACCAGCGCTCCGCTGAGCTGCTGGCGCTGCAGGCACCGGTTGCCGCTGACCTGCGTGTTGTCATCTCCGCGCTCAAGATGAGTGTGGCCCTCGAGCGGATGGGCGACCTCGCCCGTCACATCGCCTCGCTGGTGCGCATCCGCCACCCACAGCCGGCGCTGCCGGAGGGCTTCCGCGACGTGTTCCTGCGCATGGGCGAGGCCGCGATCCGGATCGGTGAGGAGATGGAGCAGCTGCTCGACAACCCGGGCCTGCGCGGTGTCCCGCTCATCAACGCCATCGACGAGGAGCTCGACCAGCTGCACCTGCGGGTCTTCGCGCTCATCGCCGACTCCGACCACGGCGCGCTCTCGCCCGCCCAGATCGCTGACATCACGCTGCTTTCGCGCTACTTCGAGCGCTTCGGCGATCAGGCCGTCAACGTCTCCCAGCGGGTCGAGTACCTGCTCACCGGCAGCTGGGTCCCGGATCTGTCCGCCAAGGACTGAGGCCTTCTCGCTGAGCTGAGGCTCAGCTGCCGGCCGGTTCAGCATCTTCGTCAGGGTCGCACTCAATCTGGGTGCGGCCCTGACGCTTCTGTGTGCGCCGCCGGCCGAGGATCCCGGTCGTCACGGCGACCCCGAGCAGCAGCAGGCAGCCGCCTGCCACCTCGGCGACGGTGGGAACATCGCCCTTGACCACCCACGCGGAGGTGACCCCGATGACAGGGACGAGGAGGGTGAACGGGGCGACCTCGGCGGCGGCGTAGCGGCCGAGCAGTGTGTTCCAGGCGACGTAGCCGATGAGTGAGGCGCACAGTGCGGTGTAGGCCGTCGAGGCGACGACACCCCAGGTGGGGTTGGCCAGTGCGGTGCCGACGGCGGCCGGTCCGTCGATGATGAGGGAGAGGACGAACAGCGGGATCGGCACGACGGTTGCCGACCAGATCGTCAGGCTGACCCCGCCGACGCCCGCACCACGGGCGGCGACGTTGCCGATTCCCCAGGACAGCGCGGCGGCGAGCACGACGACAACCGCAATAGCCGGGACGCCTGCGGTGCGTCCGGCGATGATGACCGCCAGCCCGGCGACACCGATGATGATGCCGATGACGCTGCGGGCGCGCGGCCATTCGCGCAGCACGATGACGGCGACGATGGTGGTGAACACCGCCTGCATCTGCAGCAGAATCGAGGCCAGGCCTGGCGGCAGGCCCAGGGACATGGCGACGTAGAGCAGACCGAACTGGCCGGCGGACATGAACAGGCCCACGAGCAGGACCCGGCCGAAGCGCCCGCGCGGGAATGGGACGAAGAACACGGCGGGGAAGACGACGACGATGAAGCGTGCGACGACGAGCAGCAGCGGCGGCCAGTCCTGGACGCCGAGGTCGATGAAGAGGAAGTTGATGCCCCACAGCACGACGACGCCGAGGGCGATGAACACATCGCGGACGCTCATGCCCTGAGGCTACACCCGCCGGCAGCGACGCGAAGACGCCATCTCACCTGCGCTTGTGCTCGCGAGGTGAGATGGCGTCTGCGATGCTGGTGCGGTTCAGCGTCCCTGGTTGGCGACCTGGCCGATCGCCGCTTCTGCGGCTGCGGCGTCGAGGTAGGTGCCGCCGGGGTTGAGCGGTGCGAAGCTCTCGTCGAGTTCGTAGTGCAGCGGGATGCCGGTCGGGATGTTGAGGCTGGGGATGTCAGCGTCGGAGATCCCGTCGAGGTGCTTGACGAGTGCGCGCAGCGAGTTGCCGTGGGCGGTGACGAGCACGGTGCGGCCGAGCTGCAGGTCCGGCACGATCGAGTCGTACCAGTACGGCAGCAGGCGCACGATGACATCGGCGAGGCATTCGGTGCGCGGGATCGCATCCCCGAGGTTGGCGTAGCGTGGGTCGCCGGCCTGGGACCATTCGGCGGAGTCGTCGAGGACTGGCGGCGGGGTGTCGAAGGAGCGGCGCCAGGTCATGAACTGCTCTTCGCCGAACTCGTCGCGGATCTCCTTCTTGTTCTTGCCCTGCAGGGCGCCGTAGTGGCGCTCGTTGAGCCGCCAGGAGCGCTTGACGTCGATCCAGGCGCGGTCGGCGTGCTCGAGGGCGATGTCAGCGGTGATGATCGCGCGCTTGAGCCGGGAGGTGTGCAGCACCTCGGGCAGCAGGTTCTTCTCTGCCAGCAGCTGGCCTGCGCGAGCGGCCTCGGTGCGACCCTGTTCGGTCAGCGGCACGTCGACCCAGCCGGTGAAGAGGTTCTTCTGGTTCCATTCGCTCTGCCCGTGGCGCAGCAGCACAAGGTTGTACGTCATATCTCCATTGTGGCACAGCGCCACCATGCAGAACGGGGGCAGGTCAGGCGGCCCAACGGCGGGCGGCATCAGCCGCCGGCTGCCTCACACCTTGAGGTATTCGTTGTCCTCGGCCAGCAGGTGTTCGAAGGCGGCGAGGTTGCGGGTGGACTCCCCGCGGCTGACCCGCCAGGCCCATTCCTTCTTCATCGAGGTGAGGAACCCGATGACGAGGAGTTCGTTGAAGCTCTCGTCGGCAGCTGAAAGGAACTTGCCGAGGATCTCGTCGATGAGGTCGTCGTCCCAGGCGCGCGGCGGGATCGAGGCGTTGAGGTAAACGTCGCCGAGCTTGTCGGTGGCGAACGCCAAGCCTTTGAGGCGGGAGTTCTTGTGCAGCAGCCAGGCGTGGAACTCGCCGTGGTTCTCATCGGCATGCCGGATGACGAAGGCCTGCAGGTCGATGCTGCGCGGGCTGCATTTGACCGACACAGTCGTCTTGAGCTTCTTCTCCCCCGGCAGGCTGACGACCGCGTGGGTGTCGGCGAGCCGGTCGACTTCGAGCCCGGATTCCTCAGCCCAGGTCACCAGCCGGTCGGCGGCGGCAAGCGGGTCGGTCGTGCGCATCTGTCGCTCCTGCCTCAAACGGTCGAAACTGCTGTTCTCAGCCTACGCTGTGGCACCGACACCGGACAGCCCATTGAGCACAGTGTCGACACAGTGCTCCCAGGTGAACCGGGCGGCCTGACGCACGGCTGCAGCAGCCATCAACGCCCGGGTGTCGTCATCACCAAGCAGCCTGGCGATCGCCTGCGCCCACACCTCGGGGTCGTGCGATTCGAGGAGGACGCCGGTGGCGGGTGTGACGATGTGGCGCAGCCCGCCGACGGCGGCGGCGATGACCGGCGTGCCGCAGGCGGCGGCCTCGGCGGCGGCGAAGCCGAAGGACTCGCTGCGGCTGGGCACGAGCACCGCATCGGCGGCCCGGTACCAGTCGGCCAGCCGCTCGGCCGGTTCCGGGGGCAGCACAGTGATCGCCGGTTCGGCTGTGGCCGCCTCGGCCATCGCCCCGGCGGTCTGGGTGTCGGTGCCACTGGCGGCCCCGAGCATGTACAGCCGCGCCTCGGGCAGCTCGGTCCGCAGCTGCTGCATCGCTGCGATCGCGACATCGGTGCCCTTGATGTGCTGCATCCGCCCAACGGCCAGCAACACGGGGTCTGTTCCGAGCCCGAGGCGGTGGCGGGCGGCGTGACGGTCGCCGGGTGTGTAGACGGTGTGGTCGATGCCGGGCACCGCGGCGATGACGCGTGCCGGTGGCGTACCGAGCAGGTCGATGATGTCGCTGCGTTCGGCAGGAGTGTTGGCGATGGCGAGGTCGGCAGCAGCCGCGATGCGCGGTTCGGCTGCCAGTCGGTCGGCCGGTTCGCGCCGGGTGCCGGTGTCGCGGTCCTTGACCGCGCCGATCGTGTGGAAGGACACGACGAACTTCGCGCCCGTACCGTGGGTCTCGCGCATCCGCAGGACGGCGGCGGCCGAGATCCAGTAGTGCGCCCAGATGACCTGGCAGTCCGCGAGCTGCGGCAGCTCGGCCAGCGCGGAGGCGATTCCATCGAGGTGTGTCAGCAGGTCCTCTTTGGTCCGGGCGGGGGTATGCAGCCGGTGGACCCGCACGCCGGGCCCGAGGTGGGAGCTGGCTGCCCAGGTGATCGGCGCCTCGGGCGCGGGGTCAGGGCGCGCAGTTGCCTCATCGACACTCAGTGCGGGGTCAGCGGTGATGATCTCGACCTGGTGACCGCGGGCTGCCAGTTCGGTGGCTGTGGCGCGGACGTAGACATTGAGCCCGCCGGCATCGCCCTGCCCGGGCTGGGCGTCGGGGGCGGTGTGCAGGCTGATGAGCGCGATGTTCACGCTGGTGGGGTGCCCTGGTCGTTGAAGAAGCCGGTGAGGATGCGGCGGACTTCTGAGCGGCCCTTCCACAGGATGGATCCGGCTGGCAGCACGATGAGCTCGGCGGTCGGGAAGGCTTCGGCGTACCGCTGGGCCATCTCGACGGGGTGGGCGGGGTCGTCTTCGTGGGTGAGAACGAGAACCTCGCCGGAGAACTCGGCAGCGGCCTCCGGATTGTCGACGGCGATCTCACCGGCGAGGCCGACGCCGTCGGACATGTCGGTGTCGAAGAGAGCGTCGACCTTCTGGCGCACCCAGTCCTGGACCGGTTTCGCGGCGGTGAGGTCCCCCGGTTCAGTGGCGAGCAGCGCCTCGTACAGGCCCTCGCGGTCACCGGTCTTGAGCAGGCCGCGCATGAGGTGCAGGTGTTCGGCGTTGCGGGCGGCGATGTGGCCGGGGAAGCCGTCGAAGGACGCCGGCAGCACAAAGGCAACCTTCTCCAACTTGGTCGCTGCCGGGTGGCGGCTGGTGATGAGGCGGGCGAGGCCGCCGGCACTCATGGAGACGCCGAGGGCGCGGGTGGCCCGCGTGCGCTCGAGGGCGTCGGCCAGCTGGTCGGCGATCGTCTGATACGTCCAGGGCCGTCCCGGTGAGGGGCGGCCGCCGTGCCCGCCGAGGTTGACGAGCGCTCGCGTGCCGTCGACACCGGTGGCGAACGGGCGGGTGTCGCGGATCGCGCCGGAGAACCCGTGGCCGAACAGGGTCACAGGAGTGCCGTCGCCGAAGGTCGAGACATAGCCGGTGTCAGGACCGGGATGGTTGCGATCAGGTGTCTTCGCGGTATCGGTCATCGGCCGCGGAACCGGGGGTCGACGGAGCGCAGAGCCTTGCGCACATCAGCGAAGTACACGGCTGCAGCGACGAAGCCGAGCAGGGAGAGGAAGAACGGAAAGCGCACGCCGGCACCCAGCGGCAGGGCGAGGAATCCGACGACGGCGGCAACACCGAGCAGCACCGTCCAGAACACCTTCGACTTCTTATCCGCAGCACGGTAGACCTCGTCCTTATAGCGCAGCGAATCGAGGAATGCGGCGATCTCGACGACGAAGGCGACGACGACGATCGCCAGGTAGAGAAGGCTCTGGATGTTGGCGAGGACCTGCATGCCCTCAGCCTAGCAAGCCAGACACCCGCAGCCCGCCGGTCACAGCCATGGCGATGATCACGGCGATGAGCATCGGCACCCGGCAGATGAGCGCCGCAACACCGGCACCCACTCCGATGAGCCGGGCCGAATCGGCCAGCTCCTGACCGTCGAAGATCGCGGTCGTCAGAGCCACGGCGGCGATGAGGACGACGGCAGACCGGTCGAGCCAGGTGCGGGCAGGGCTCGGGGCAGTCTCGTCCGGCCCGGCGGTGCGGGTCATGCCGCCCAGGCGCACACCGGTCAGGCGCAGCAGATAAGTGCCGCCGGCTAAGCCGGCGAGGCTGATGAGGAAGACGAACGGGCTCACCGGCGACCACCGCTTCGGGAGCGGAGTGCCGCCCAGATGCCGAACGGCACGAGGGCGAGCAGCCCGGAGACCGGGCCGAGGCCCAGGGGCAGCAGCGGGGTGAGAGCGAAGGCGATGGCCATGCCGAGCAGAGCGGCCGGGCCGGTGATGCGGTGTTTGAGGTCGGAGGTGATGAGGGCCAGCAGGATGACGGGGAAGGCGGCGTCGACGCCGAGGGCGTCGGCATCGACGATGCGGCCGAGCAGCTGGCCGGTGGCTGCGCCGATCGGCCAGCAGATGAAGATCGCCACACCCATGATGAGGAATCCGTGCCAGCGGGCGCGTTCGGTGGACTGAGCGCGGGAGAAGGCGACGGTTTCGTCGTTGACGAGATGGGCGGCCAGCAGCGAGCGGCCGTCCTGCGGGATCCACGCGCCCACGGTGAGGCCGAAGGGCAGGTTGCGGGTGTTGACGAGCAGGCCGGCGAGCACAGCGAGCATCGGTGCTCCGCCGGCGGCGACGACGCCGACGAAGGTGAGTTCGGCCGCCCCGCCGAGGGCGAAGACGGCGAGCATGAGGGTCTGCCAGATCGGGAACCCGGCGGCTCCGGAGATCGCGCCGTAGGAGACAGCGACGGCGAAGATCGTCAGTGTGATGACGGCGACGGTGCGGTAGGCGCTGGCGGACAGTGCGCTGCTGGCAGGGGTCGGGACCATGAGCACATGGTGCACGAGCCCTCAGCGTTCGTCAAAACGAACAGATGTCCATTACGCTGTGTGCATGACGTCCTCTCCGCTGCCTCAGATCGCTGCCGCCCTGCGCCGTGAGCGCACTCGGCTCGGCCTGAGCCTGTCGGAGGCGGCCAAGCGCGCGGCGGTGTCGAAGTCAACGCTGTCCGGCCTCGAAGCAGGCGCCGGAAACCCGAGCATCGAGACGATGTGGGCGCTGGCGACTGCCTACCGGGTGCCGCTGGCCCAGCTGCTCGATCCGCCCGCTGCCGAGGTGTCGGTCATCCGGCGCGGTGAGCTGCCCCAGCTGGCTTCAGGTTCGGCGGACTACACCGCGGTGCTCCTGAGCTCCTGCCCGCCGCATGCCCGCCGCGACCTCTACCTCATCTCCGCGGAGCCGGGCTCCGTCAAACACTCCGAACCGCATGATGCCGGCACTGTCGAACACGTCATCGTCGGCTCCGGGGCAGCCCGAGCGACAGTGGCGGAGACGACGGTCGAACTGGCCGCCGGTGACTACCTGCGCTTTCCCGGCGATGCCGCCCACAGCTTCGAGGCCCTCGAACCCGGCACGCTGGCCGTCTTCGCCGTGCAGACCGGGTGAGCAGACAGGGCCGGGTGAGCACCGCCTCGGGCGCGGGTCACTCGACCGGTGGGCCCTCCGAGCTGTCGCCTTCCAGGGTCGGCAGCTGTTCGCGGGCGTGCCCGCCGGTCATACCGGCGGCCTGCAGCAGGTCGGTGGCCAGCGGGCGGAGCAGCAGCACGAGCGTCTCGTCCTGGGAGTCGCGCACTGCCTCGCCCTTGGGGTCGAGCCTGCTGGCCGCCTGGGACAGATACTCCTCCGCCGGAATCCGGGAGGTGCCGCGGCGCAGCGCGACCCGCAGCCGGTTGGCACCCTCGCCGAGGTCGGCGACGATGGCGGCCACCTCCGGGCGCGGCTGGCCGAGTTTGGCCACGGCGAGGATGCGGCGGGCGATGACACGCACCAGCCGCATCGCCCGGTCGGCGTACTCGCAGGCCTTCGCCAGGCGCGTGACCTCGGCGGCGTAGCGGCGGGAGCGGGCGTTGATGCGGGCGGCCTCCTGCGAGATCCGCAGCGAGGAGCGCCAGGAGTCGATCATCGCCTGGGTGTCGCGGGCACGTGAGAGAGTGCGCTCCGCAGCCTGGGCGTCAGCGCGCTTGAGCGCATCGGCGGCTTCGATGAGCAGTTCGGAGATCTCCTGCAGCAGCGCCGAGGCGCGATCGCGCGGAGCCTTGCGCGCATCATGGGGCACGATGAGGGCCATGATGATCGACACTGTCGCACCGACGAGGGCATCGATGGTGCGGTCGAAGGGCTGGGCTGCCACCGCCGGGGGCACGGTGACGACATAGACGGACTGCACCCCGATCTGGGTGATGAAGATGCCCCCGGAGTTGATCATCGTGCCGATGAGCAGGCCGATGAACAGCACGATCATGAGCTGGATGATCCCCTGGCCGAACAGCTGGACCATCACCTCGCCGGTGAGCACCCCGAGCGTGGCACCGAGCCCGATCTCCATCGCCCGGCGCAACCGGCGATCGGCCATGACACCGGTGCCCACGGCTGCGGCGACGGCAGCGAGGAAGGGGTATTCGTGGCCGAGGACGAGGTAGCAGAACGCGTAGGCGGCTGTCGCGCCGATCGTGACCTGCAGCAGCTGGGAGATGTTCGTCCGGATCCGGCGCGCGCCGATCCGCGAGCGGTTCTCCGCGACGCTGCCGAGGTGGCGGGGCCAGTTCGACGGGCGGGCCCACGACTGCTGCTGCATCAACTCTCCTCCTGCCTTTCGACCCTGGCGAATGCGGCCATCAGCCAGCCGACCAGCGTCAGTCGCCTTGCTGCACATCCTGAGTCTACTCGGGTGAGCAGGGCCGGGAGCACGGACTGAGTGTCCTGGCCAAGGGCGATGCAGTGTCCGTTCGAGCTGCCCCACGGCTGGCCGGCGTCGTCTCCGCAGGCGTGGGCAGGGCACATTGACAGACATACCGATGACCTCGGCGGCCGCAGCAGCGGTCCCGGCATCCGATGCGACGGTTCTCCTCCGCTGTGCTGGGAATCCCATTGATCACCTGCCCGGCACGGTCGGTTATGTGACATGCTGGGACTCGGCGACAGGAGGACAGATGACCACGAATCTCACGCGCGCGCAGGCGCGCTCCCGTTCGGAGCTGCTCAGCGTCGAGCTCTACACCGTCGACCTCGATCTCAGTGCGGCCACAGATCCTGATGCGGAGACGTTCGCCTCGACGACGATCGTCGATCTCTATGCCGCGCGCGACGGTGAGACCTTCATCGATCTCATCGCCGACTCGGTGTCCTCGGTCACGATCAACAATGAGCCGCTCAACCCGCGCACCGCCTTCGACGGCGCCCGCGTCCACTTCCCCGTCACCGCCGGGGCGAATCGGCTGGAGATCACCGCCGCCTGCCTGTACTCGCGCTCCGGTGAGGGCCTGCACCGGTACGTCGACCCAGCCGATGACAAGGTCTACCTCTACACCCAGTACGAGCCCACCGACGCCCGGCGGGTGTTCGCCAACTTCGACCAGCCCGACCTCAAGGCCCGATTCCAATTCACCGTCACCGCGCCGAAGGACTTCTGCGTCCTCAGCAACTCCCCGGTTGCCAACGTCTCGGCACCGGCCCAGGGACTGCTGCGCCACGAGTTCGCCGTCACCGGCGTGCAGTCGTCCTACATCACCTGTGTGACCGCCGGCCACTACGCCTCGGCGACCGACACGTACACGCACCCGCAGACCGGCCAGACGATCGAACTGGGCGTCCACACCCGTGCCTCGGTAGCCGAGCATATGGATGCCGAGTCGATCTTCACCGTCACCAAGCAGGGCCTGGACTTCTTCCACGAGCACTTCGACTACCCCTACCCGTGGGGCAAGTACGACCAGATCTTCGTACCTGAGTACAACCTGGGCGCGATGGAGAACCCGGGCCTGGTGACCTTCACCGATTCCCTCATCTTCCGTGACAAGGTCACCCGCGCCTCCTATGAGGCGCGTGCCAACGTGATCCTGCACGAGATGGCGCACATGTGGTTCGGCGATCTTGTGACGATGGCGTGGTGGGATGACCTGTGGCTCAAGGAGTCCTTCGCCGACTACATGGGCGGGCTCGCCCTGGCTGAGGCGACCGAGTTCGATGACGGCTGGGTGACCTTCGCGCTCCAGCGCAAGGGCTGGGCGTACCGGCAGGATCAGTATCCGACGACCCATCCGATCGTCGCCGACATTCCCGATGTCGAGGCCGCCAAGCTCAACTTCGACGGCATCACCTACGCCAAGGGCGCCTCGGTGCTCAAGCAGCTCGTCGCCTACGTCGGCCAGGACGCCTTCATGGCCGGCACCCGCCAGTACTTCCGCGCCCATGAGTTCGGCACCGCGACTCTGACCGACTTCCTCACCGCGCTCGAGGCAGCCGCCCCGGACCGTGATCTGGGCGCCTGGGCCGATGCGTGGCTGAAGACGACAGGGGTCTCCGAGCTGAGCCTGGAGATCGAGACCGACGACCAGGGCGCCATCACCGCCGCCGAGGTGGTGCAGCAGAACTCCGGGACCGGCGCCTCGGGTGCGCGCGACGCCGAGGTGGTGCGCCCGCACCGGCTCCAGCTCGCCGGATTCGTCCGCAAGGGCAGTGTGCTCACGCGCACGCAGACGTGGGAGATCGACGTCGACTCCTCGCGTGCCGAGGTCCCGGATCTGGTGGGCGTCGCGCGCCCGGATCTGCTGCTGCTGAACTACGGTGATGACGACTTCGTCAAGGTCCGCCTCGATGACGCGTCCACGCAGACCGCGCTCAGGCATGTGTCCCGGTTCGCTGACCCGATGGATCGGGCGCTGGTGTGGTCGGCCTTGACGAATGCGATGCGCGACGGACTGCTGCCGGTCACCGACTTCCTCACGGCCTACAGCCGGTCGCTCAGCCGCGAGACTCATGCCGGGATCTCGGCTGCGCTCATGCGCACGATGCTCACCGCCCTTGATGAGTGGCTGCCGGAACGGTTCGTCGACCCGGCCCTCGATGGGCTGCTCGGTGTCAGCTTCGATGCGCTGGCGGCTGCGACGCCGGGTTCGGATGAGCAGCTGGCGCTGGCGCGCACGCTGCTCTCACTTGTGCTGCGCAGCGCGAAGGTCCGCACGTCGACCCCGCCGGTGCGTGCCGGCCGGGAGCTGGCACAGGCGATGCTCGCCGTCGAAGCCGGCTCCGATATGCGGCCGGACTTCCCGGGCCTGACGATCGACCATGCGCTGCGCTGGCATGCGCTCACCGCACTGGCGGCCCTCGGCTGGGCCGATGTGTGCGATATCGACGAGGCGCTGGCGGTCGACCAGACTGGTTCGGGCCGGCTGCATGCCCTGACGGCCGAGGCCGCCCGGCCGCTGCCGATCGCCAAGCAGCGGGCGTTCACTGCGGCGACGAGCGATGAGTCGCTGAGCAATGACGTCATCTCCGCGCGCATCGCCGGGTTCACCGTGTCCTCCGGGCTGCCGATCACCGAGCCATTCGTCGAGGAGTACTTCCGGTTGCTCGAAGGCTTCTGGAATCGGTCGATCGAGATCGCCCGCCGGCTCGTCAACGAGCTCTACCCCAGCTGGTCGGTCCGCCCGGATGAGGTGCTTGCGATGACCGATGAATGGCTGGAAATGCATGCGGATGCCCCGGCAGCCCAGCGCCGGTTGCTCATCGAGCGCCGCGATGACCTCGCCCGCTCGATTCGGCTCCGGGCAGCCGGAGGTGCGGGCAAGCACTGATCTGAGCGGGAGACCCGACCCTAGTGTCGGGTTATCCCCACCGCAGAACCTGCAGGTGGCGTTCTAGCGTGAAGGCATGGCTCAACGCTTCCGCATCTGGCCTCAGCTCCGCGCTGCCGCGATCGCGCTGACGCTCGGTTTCGCACTTGGCACGGCCTCACTGCCGGCGCTGGCAGACGAGACCCGCACCCCGCACGGTGACATCGCCGGGACTGAGCGTGCCGGCAGGATCGACGCGGGTCTTGCCCGGCTAGTCTCCGATCTCAATGCGCCCGGCATCGCCGTCGCCGACAGCACTACGGTGGGGCTCGCTGTCGAAGGGCATCACCGGGTCGCGCGTCGATGCGCTCATCGCGTCAGGAGATCTGCGCCTGGCTGACATGCTCGGCGCGCACGTGCCGGATCTGCCGGCCGGATATTCGGAGATCACCATCCGGCAGCTGCTGACGCACACGAGTGGGCTGAGCCACGATATCGCGCTGACCGATGTCGACCGTCCCGACACCAGCGCACGCGAGGTGGTGTCTGAACTTCCGGTTCACACACCTGCAGCCCGTCCTGGCAGCGCGTATGAGTACTCGAGTCTCAACTACCTGCTGCTGCAGGCTGTCGTCGAATCCGTCACCGGTGAACCGTTCGGCCCACCGACCGGTGTGCCGGCGCACGGCTGCTCGCTGAAGACCGACAACGGGTCAGTGCCGTTCTTCGGCATGCTGGTGCCCGCCGGGCAGCCGTGCGACGCGGCTGGCCTGGGCTACGGGTACTTCGGCGGGACCTTCGACGAACTGACCGACTGGGCGGCATGGAACCTCTCGGCCCGCGGGAGGATCTTCCACGCCCATTCCCGGGCAGCCGCCACCTCGACCGCTGCAGACGCACCTGCCTCAGACACGCGCAGCGAAGCGATGTACGGATTCGGCTGGAACTACGACACGGTCGACGCCGGTGGCTGCACCTGGAAGCGCATCCATCATTCAGGTGCAGTCCCTGGTGCCTTCACCCGGATCGAGATCCTGCCCGATGACAATCGCGCCGTGGTGCTCATGGCATCCGCATACGGCGAGCCCGGTTCCGCAGACCTGCCGGAATCGACGCAGTTCCTGTCCTCGCTCCTCGTCGGAGGGCAGCATGTCCCTGATTCCGGTCCACCCGAGGGTGCGGGCACCCGGGTCTACCCGATTGCGCTCGGCGCGCTTTCGGTGCTGACAGCCGGTGCCGGTGCATGGCTGCTGCAGCAGCTGCGCGGCCGGCCACGACGACCGGTGACCGCGCTCGCCGTCTCTGCGACGGGAAGCGCTGCCATGCTCGCCGGTCTCATTCTCGGCGTCCCCGCAGTGACAGGTCTGAGCGTTGTGCAGCTGGGCACCTGGGCGCCGGACATCGCGATCCTGGCTGTCGCCAGCACCGCGCTGACCGTCGCCTCAGCCTTCGCCGCCCTCATCCGCTGGGGACACGTGCCAGGTCAGCCGGCGAGCGCCTCGGCGACGAGCTCGAGGGTCCGCACACGCGCTGGTGCGGCATCGAGCGGATCGGTCTCATAGGAGCCGGCGACCGGCTGGAGCATGATCTCGTCGACGCCGAAGCGCTCAGCATCGGCCCGCAGCTTGGCGGCAACCTGTTCGGGCGTGCCGATCGCCCACGGGGCGGTCATCTGCTCGGCGAGCTTCCGATGCCCGTCGGTCATGAGCGCATCGACAGCCGCACCGACGGTCGGCAAGGGGCGCATCGGGTCGCCGACGCGCAGGTTGGCCATCGTGTACTGGTACGGCCCGGCGAGCTTCCACGCCTCCTCTTCGGTCTCAGCGGCGACCGTGTTGACGGTGACGAAGGTCTTCGGCGCGCTGCCGTACTCGGTGGCGGTGAACTCACTGCGGTAGAGCCCCAGCGCCGTCTCGGTGCCGCGGCCGGCGAAGTGGTGGGCGAAGACGTAGGGCAGCCCGAGGGCGGCGGCAAGCTGGGCGGAGTATCCGCTCGATCCCAGCAGCCACACCTCGGGCGCGGCGTCGAGATGCGGAGTCGGTGAGAGCCGGTGGACCCTGTCGCCGAACATCGGGATCTCCGCTCCGCCGGGGCTGAAGAGACTGAGGATGTCGACGATGTGCTGTGGGAACTGCTCGACCGGATCGAGGGTGTTGCCGGCGCGGTCGACCATCCGGCCTTCGCCGAGGTGTCCGCGCATCGCTGCCGAGGTGATCGGGTCGGTGCCCGGTGCCCGGCCGATGCCCAGGTCGATGCGGTCGCCGTAGGCGGCGGTCAACAGGGCGAACTGCTCGGCGACGGCCAGCGGTGCGTGGTTAGGCAGCATGACGCCGCCGGAGCCCAGACGGATCTGCTCGGTGTCCTGGCCGAGGTACATGAGCTCGGTAGCCGGAGCTGTCGAGGCGACTGAGGGCATGTTGTGGTGCTCGGCCACCCAGTAGCGGGTGAAGCCGAGGCGATCAGCAGTGTCGACGAGCTGTTTGGAGGCGCGCAGGGCCTGACCGGTCGTCTGGCCATCGCGCACAGAGATGAGATCGAGAACTGAGAGCTTCATATCCGAACGAACAGCGTGCGCACGCCGATCATTCCCGCTCACAGTGCGGACAGCACTGGCCTGATTGTGAGACGCATGGCACCCTCGGGGACTATGACGAAGCCGCCTGAATCCACTGCCGCAGACGCTGCGACCGTGCAGCCGCCGATCACCCGTGACCCGCGACAGGAGCGCAATGCCCGCATCGCAGTGACGATCTTCCCGCTGCTCGTCCTCGCCGGCGGCATCATCGGCTTCCTCGCCCCCGGCACCTTCACCCCGATGGCTGCGGCGGTGCCGTGGCTGCTCGGCGTCGTCATGTTCTTCATGGGCCTGACGTTGACGCTGCCGGACTTCACCCGCATCGCCAAACGGCCATGGGTCGTAGCGATCGGCTTGGGCGCCCAGTACATCATCATGCCGCTGGCCGGATGGCTTGTGGCCACCGCACTCGGCTTGCCGCCGGAACTGGCCGTCGGCGTCATCCTCGTCGGCTGCGCACCCGGCGGCACTGCCTCGAATGTCGTGACCTATCTGGGACGCGGCGATGTCGCCCTGTCTGTGACGATCACCACCTGCTCAACGCTGCTCGCCCCGTTGCTGACCCCGGTCCTGACGCTGTGGCTGGCAGGACAGTTCATGGAGGTCAGTGCTGCGGCGATGATGATGTCGATCGTCAAGACCGTCTTCGTCCCGGTCGTCGCCGGAGTCCTCATCCGCGCCTTGGCCGGGCGCCTGGTCGATGCGATCATGCCGGTGCTGCCGTGGCTGTCGACCCTGGCGATCACATTCATTGTGGCGATCGTCGTCGCCGGCTCCGCCGGCGCGCTCGTCTCAGCTGGCGTGCTCGTCATCGTCGCGGTCATCCTGCACAACTGCGTCGGCCTCAGCATGGGCTATGCCGTCGGCCGGCTCACCGGCCTGAGCGCACCGGAGCGCCGCGCACTGACCTTCGAGGTCGGCCTGCAGAACTCCGGTCTGGCAGCAACCCTGGCCACAAACTACTTCTCACCGCTGGCCGCCCTGCCGGGCGCAATGTTCTCGGTGTGGCACAACGTCTCCGGTGCCGTCATGGCGGCGTTCTTCGCTCGCAACGCTGACTGAGGACCGAGACGCGATACCGCCCGCGCACCGGCCTCACGTGCACTGACGTCGGCGAGCATGGGCACCTGGTGCGCGACTGTGCACGGGCAGGACACTAGGCGAAGGCGGCCGCCGGGATTCCTCCCAGCGGCCGCCTCGTCAGTGTGTCGGCTCAGCAGAGCTCAGATCACTGAGCTGCCTCGTCGAAGGCGGCTTCGAGCACATCGAAGGCGTCGGCAAGCAGCTCATCGGAGATCGACAGCGGCGGCAGGAAGCGCAGCACGTTGCCGAAGGTTCCGGTGACGAGAACGAGCACGCCGTTCTTCGCGGCGTAGTCCGCCACGGCTTTGGCCAGCTCCGGTTTCGGCTCGGAGGTCTCGGCGTCGACGAGCTCGACGGCCTGCATGGCTCCGCGGCCGCGGATATCACCGATCTCGGGGTGGGCCGACTGGATCTTCGTCATCCTGTCGACGATGGTCTCACCGATCGCCGAGGCACGCTCGACGAGGCCGTCCTGCTCATAGGCTTCGATCGCGCCGAGGGCAGCGGCCACAGCGGTCGGGTTGCCGCCGTAGGTGCCGCCGAGTCCACCGGCGCCCACGGCGTCCATGATCTCCGCGCGGCCGGTGACAGCCGACAGCGGTAGACCACCGGCGATGCCCTTGGCGGTGGTGACGAGGTCGGGCTCGATGCCGTCCCATTCGCTGGCGAACATCTTGCCGGTGCGGCCGAATCCGGCCTGCACCTCATCGGCGATGAAGACGATGCCGTTCTTCTGCGCGTACTCGACCAGGGCCGGCAGGAAGCCTTCGGCTGGGACGATGAAGCCGCCCTCACCCTGGATCGGCTCGATGAGGATCGCCGCGACGTTCTCGGCGCCGATCTGCTTGTCGATCATCGTCATGACGCGCTTGGCGGCGTCCTCACCTGAGACCTTGGTGCCGTAGGTGAGGTTGTCGCGGTACGGATACGACATCGGCGCGCGGTAGACCTCGCCGGCCAGTGGGCCGAAGCCGGCCTTGTAGGGGTGGGCCTTGGCGGTCAGTGCCATCGTGAGGTTGGTGCGGCCGTGGTAGGCGTGGTCGAAGGCGACGACGGCGTTGCGCTTCGTGTGGGCGCGGGCGATCTTGATCGCGTTCTCGACCGCCTCGGCACCGGAGTTGAACAGCGCCGTGCGCTTCTCGAAGTCACCTGGGGTCAGGCGGTTGAGCGCCTCGGCGACCTCGACGTAGCCCTCGTAGGGGTTGACCATGAAGCAGGTGTGGGTGAAGGCGCTGAGCTGTTCAGCGGCGCGCTCGACGACGCGCTCATTGGAGTTGCCGACGGTGGTCACGGCGATGCCGGAACCGAGGTCGATGATCTGGTTGCCGTCGATGTCCCTGAGGATGCCGCCGCCGGCCGCGACGATGTAGGCCGGGAGACTGACGCCGACGCCGCCGGCCACGGAGGCCTTGCGACGCGACTCGAGCTCCTGGGACTTCGGCCCGGGGATTTCAGTGACAAGTTTGCGTTCCTGCGGCAGTGCTGCGCCGCCCTTTTCCAAAGTGGTCATATCCGCATCGTAGACCCCGCACGTCGGGCGGGGCACCTCAGGTACCAGCACGCGAAACGCTGCGGCTCACCCGGCTGTCACACCCGAGGTGTGGGTCACATTTCCGTGCCCGAGGTGTCAGCGGGCCCCGGGCAGACGGCGCGGGTCGACGGCGGGGTTGCGGGGGATCCGCGGCGGGGCCTGGCGGGTGCGGGTGGGGGTGACGATGACCTCGGCGTTGGCGGCGATCCGCTCCTCGGTCTCCTCCCCTGTCTCGTCTGCTTCGGTGACGCTGGTGGCTACGCTCAGCGCGGCGTCGACGGGCAGGCTGCGTTTGACCAGCGCCAGTGCGATCGGGCCGAGCTCCCAGTGCACCGCCGACGAGGTGACAGCGCCGACGGCACGCTCGGCGCCGCGGACTTCGGCATAGATCGGTGAGCCGGGTTCGGGCAGGGTGTGGGCGGAGCCGTCGAGGTGAAGGAACACGAGCCGACGCGGAGGCTGTCCGAGGTTGTGGACGCGGGCGACGGCCTCCTGGCCGCGGTAACAGCCCTTGGCCAAGTGGACGGCAGAGCGCAGCACGTCGAGTTCGCCGACGAGTGTCCTATGGTCGGCATCGGCCGGCCCGGGCCGCCACGCTTCGATGCGCAGCGCTTCGAACGCGTCGCGGCCGACGACCTCGACGCCGGCTGCTGCCGGTTCCCAGTCGAGGAGTTCCTTGACCGGCACAACGGCGATGCGCATATCGATCAGGTGACCGGGATGGTCGGGGCTTGGGGTGGCCTGCTGCGGAGTCTGCGAGAGCTCGGCGTCGAGCGCGGCATAGGAGGCCGAACCGGACCCGATGGTCGGCCACGGGTCGTCGAAGACGAAGGCGGCCGGCAGTGAGGCAGGCGGGGCGCCGATCGTCCCGAGGCACTGGAAGTCGCTGCTGCGGTCGGTGAGTTCGATGCGCATCATGAACTTCATCGATTCGAGGAACGCGATCGTTTCAGCCGGGTCGGTCTCGCTCAGCAGCCATAGGGTCTCGCCGTCTTCGTAGAGCTTGAGCCAGTGCTCGATATGCCCGGTCGGTGAGAGCACGAGTGTCTCACTCGACTGCCCGGCGACCAGTGTGTCGATCTTCTGGGTGGTGAGCGTGTTGAGCCACGTGAGCCGGTCGGGGCCGGTGAGGGAGAGGACGCTGACAGACGACAGGTCGGCCACGGCCCTGCCGTCGGCCAGCTGGCGCTGTTCTCGCAGCGGGCTGCCGAGGTGGGCGACCTCGCTGTCCCGGTGCCCGGTTCCGAACACGGCGGCTGAGCGGTTGAAGCGCAGGGCGTTCACGTCGTTCTCCTCTTGGCTGGCGGCGGTCCTCCCAGCTCCACCGTACGCCACTGAGGCGGGTGCGGCACTCAGTCGTGAGGTGTTCGTCAGCCGCCGCGGCCGATGGGTGTGCGGACCTTCTTGAGCTGCTCTTCGAGCTCCCGGAACATGCTGTCGAGATCGATCTTGCCGATCGCATCGCCGATCCCCTCGATTGCCCCGGACAGCAGCCGGTAGAGGTCGCTGTCGGCCAGCTTGCGCATGACATTGAGCAACGGGCGCAGCTCGTCAGCAGCCTCGGTGAGCGTGGTGTCGAGTTCGTCGATGGCGTCACGGACCGGCGGCAGGAGGCCTGCGGTGTCGATGTCGTGGATCTTCTGCTGCGCCGCGTCGAAGGCCTCGATCGCGGCCGGGGCGTCGCGGATGACGTCGGTGGCCTTGTCGATGGCCTGGCCGGCATCGTCGATGGTGTCGAACCAGGTGCCGGAGTCCGGCAGCGGCCGCAGCTTCTGGGCCCGGAAGTCGACGACCTCAGCGGCGGTTGAGAGCACCGGGCCGGCATCGCTGAGCAGCGTGTGCATCTCGTCGGTGACGGTGCGCACCGCGGCGACGTTGTCGCCGAGCTTCGGGGTCTGCGACAGTCCTGTCAGCGTCCACGTGTCGAGCCCATGCTGGGCGGATTCGAGTTCGTCGATCGCACTCTGCAGGTGTCTCGGGGCTGCCTCGGGTTCGTCGTAGAGCGCGGCGACGTACTTGTCGGCGGCATCCGAGGCGTCCTGCAGGTCCTGGGCGACGGCGCTGATGCGCACATAGGCGAATGCTGCCAGCGCCGCGACGGCGAGCAGGATGACGATGAGGGTGAGGCTGATGCCCAGCGTGCGGCGACGCACGTCTGCTCAGCTCACCTTCTTCAGCCGGGCGGAGGCGTGGCTGGTGAGTTCGGTGCCGAGGGCGGCCATGTCCCACGCCCACATGAGCTCACCGTTGACGAGCCCGTACATGCGGGTCGAGGCGGTGTACTCCTTGGCGCTGCGGGTGCGGGCGACGACATCGGTGCTCAGGTCGATGCGCGGGCCGTTGACCCGGCCTGCGTAGAGCTCCATGATCCCGTTGGGGTGCACGATCGAGACGTCGAGGTCGAAGTCGCCGTTGTCGTTGCGCAGCCCTTCGACCGCCTCGGCGGTGGTGTAGGGCGACTCACCGGTGGGCACCATGAGGCCGGGGCCGGCGTCGAAGTCCTGCCGGTCGCGCACGAGCTGCCAGATCCCGGTCTCGATCGAGAGCGTGTCGGCAGGCGTACCGTCCTCATCGAGCGTCCACGCGTGTGCGGAGTACGCCAGATAGGGCACGTCGCCGGGCACGGTGAAGTCGACGCGCTGGCCGAACTGCTTCTCCGGGGTGCCGGGGTAGCCGACGACGCCCACGCCTTCCCAGGAGCCGATCAGCCAGGACAGCGGGACGAGCTCGCGGTTGAGGTTCGCGTCGATCTCAAGCGGCATGACTGCCGATCACCGGTTGGTCTTGAACAGGTTGGTGATGACCTTGACGGCCACGCCGAGCGTGCCGAGGGCGGCGAGGCCGACGAGTCCGGTGAAGACGATTTCCAAAGCAGCAATGTTGTCCATGCGCTCGATTGTACCCACCGGTCAGCAGCGCTGCACTCGCGGCTCAGCGGTAGAGCAGGATCCGCTCCAGCAGGTAGACGACGGTGCCGCCGAGGGCCACCGGGGTGGCGCCGACGGCCAGCTGCACGGCGAACCGGCGGGCCTTGTCGCGGCGGCGCTCGCGCTGGATCCGCACGGCCTGGAACTTCGCGACCGCCATAATCGACAGCATCCGGTCGACGGCTGCCACGAGTAAACCCATCGCCCCGCCGAGCACGAGTGAGACGAAGAGGGTGACCGATCCTGAGTGCATGAGGGCTGCGACAACTCCGGCGCCGAGCACCGCGACAGCGAGTGCCAGCGGGGAGGTGTAGCGGGCCGGGAACGGCAGCGCGGTCGCAGCCTGGGCGAGGATGATCGCCACAAGAGCGACGACCACACCCTCCCGGTCACCGGGCACACTGAGGGCTGCGATCCAGCTGGCGGCCGAGAGCACGATGACCAGGCCCGCGACCTGGGCGGAGACGTTGGCGACAGCGTGGGAAGCATCGACGCCGCGGGCGAGGTTCTGCACGAACGCCCACAAAAGTCCGATGCCGGTGATCGTCGGCAGCCATTCGACATAGGGGGCGGATTCCTGCGCCCAGACGGCGGCCATCCCGGCCAGGCCGAAGAGCAGCAGCATGACGCCGGTGGCCCGCGGCTGCGGCGAGTCCGTCAGCCTCGGCCAGCCGTAGGCGAGTGCGGCGACGAGCACGGCAGCGGCAGCAGCCAGCGGCCCATAGCCGAAGAAGCTGGTGACACCCAGCCCGACGGCCAGGCCCAGCGCCACAGCAACACGTATCCATCTCATCAGCTTCATTGTGCCGTACACCGCACTGATCCGACACTCAGGCACCGGCCTCACCGGCGCACCCACCTCGTTATACTGACGCCAGAGCGTCTCCCTCCACCGGGCCCGGCGGCGGCCGGCCCGCAGTGTCCGGGGAGGCAGGGAATGCGTCGCGTGGAGGAGATTGCCCATGGTTCCATCCGCTCCCGAGGCGGTTCTCACCGAAGCCGCGGAGCTCACCGATGAGGTGCGTGCGCTGCTGTCGCAGGCCGCTGCCGCTGACGGCATCGCCCCGATCTCCGATGGGCTCTTGGAGGCCGCCGGTGACGACCCGTGGATCATGCTCGAAGCCCGGGCCGGTGATGAGCTCATCGGCTTCGGCATCGCCGCAGCCCAAGGCGAGCGCGGTGCGCTCGAAGCCGTCATCGCGCCCGCCGCCCGCGGCAACGGCTACGGGCGCACCCTCATCGATGCGCTCATCGCACGTGCCGGCCGCCCGGTGTGGATGTGGTCGCACGGTGACCACCCGGCTGCTGCGACGATCGCGACGACCCACGGCTTCTCCCGCGCCCGTGAGCTGCTGCAGCTGCGGACCGGGCCAGTGGGAGAGCTCGCTCTGCCCGACCGCCCTGCCCCGGACGGGGTGACGCTGCGCTCCTTCGCCCCCGGTGATGAGCCCGGCTGGCTGGCGGTCAACAACGCCGCCTTCGACTGGCACCCCGAACAGGGCCACCAGGAGCTTGCCGACATCGAGGCGATCGTCACCGCCCCCGGCTTCGACCCGGATTCGGTCATCATCGCCACCACTGCTGGCGAGGATGGCCGCGAGCAGATCATCGGATTCCACCAGACGAAGCTCTCCGACGACCACCCATCTGGCCAGCGGGTCGGGGAGGTCTACGTCATCGCCACCGACCCCGCCGTCCATGCCCGCGGCGTCGGCCAGGCGCTGACCGTGGCCGGGATGCGCTACCTCATCGACACCGGTGCTGAGTTCATCGAGCTCTACGTCGAATCCGACAACGACCCGGCCCGCCGGCTCTACGCCCGGCTGGGCTTCGACCGGGAGATCATGCACGTCAGCTACGCCCCACCGCAGGAGTCCTGACATGTACGACGTCTCCGCCTTCGGCGCCACCCACGACCTGCCGGCACCGGCCGACCGGTTCCTCGACCGTGAGCTGTCGTGGCTGGCGTTCAACGAACGCGTGCTCGCCCTGGCTGCTGATGAGACTATCCCGCTTTTGGAGCGGGTGAACTTCCTGTCGATCTTCGCGTCGAACCTCGATGAGTTCTTCATGGTCCGCGTCGCCGGGCTCAAACGCCGCATCGCTACCGGTTTGGCCGTCCCCTCGGTCACCGGCGCGCAGCCGCGGGCGGTCATGCGCTCGCTGGGCAAGCACACCCACGCGCTCATGGAGCGCCACGCCGCCCTCTTCACCGAGGACATCGAACCAGCCCTCAGCCGCGAGGGCATCCGGCTCGTGCGCATGGACGAGCTCACCGGTGAGGAGCAGACGATCATCGACGAGATGTTCGACACCCAGGTGTTCCCGGTCCTCACCCCGCTGGCCGTCGACCCGGCGCATCCGTTCCCCTACATCTCCGGGCTCTCGCTCAACCTCGGGGTGCTGCTGCGCCACCCGCAGACCGGCAATGAGGTCTTCGCCCGCGTCAAGGTCCCGCAGTCGCTGCCGCGCTTCGTCGACGTCGCCGCCTCCAACCGCACCCAAGGGGTCTCGCCCGAGGCGCCGGCCCGGTTCGTGGCGATGGAGGACATCATCGCCGCCAACCTCGACCGGCTCTTCGAGGGCATGGACGTCATCGGCCATTCGCTGTTCCGCGTCACCCGCAACGAGGACCTCGAAGTCGAAGAGGACGACGCCGAGAACCTCCTCAAGGCCCTGGAGAAGGAACTGACCCGCCGCCGCTTCGGTCCCGCAGTGCGCTTGGAGGTCACCGAGGAGCTGCACCCGCGAGTGCGCCGCATCCTCGTCCAGGAACTCGAGATCGACGAATCGGAGATCTACGAACTGCCCCGGCCGCTCGACATGCGGGGCTTGAGCGAGCTGGCCTCGATCGCCCGCGAAGACCTGCACTTCCCGCAGGCGGTGCCGGCGATGAACCGCTATCTGTCCCAGGCGGAGACCTCCGACCAGGTCGACATCTTCGAGGCGGTCAAGGAACGCGACATCCTCCTGCACCACCCCTACGATTCGTTCTCCACGAGCGTGCAGGCCTTCATCGAGCAGGCGGCCAACGACCCGAATGTGCTGGCGATCAAGCAGACGCTCTACCGCACCTCTGGCGACTCTCCCATCGTCGATGCGCTCGTCGACGCCGCCCAGGCCGGCAAGCAGGTGCTGGCCGTCGTCGAGATCAAGGCACGCTTCGATGAGGAGGCCAACATCACATGGGCGCGCAAGCTCGAACGCGCCGGCGTCCACGTCGTCTACGGCATCGTCGGGCTGAAAACACACGCCAAGCTGTGCCTTGTCGTCCGGCAGGAGGCCACCGGGCTCGCCCGCTACTGCCATGTCGGCACCGGCAACTACCATCCGAAGACCGCCCGCCTGTATGAGGACTTTGGACTGCTCACCTGCGACCCGGAGGTCGGCCAGGACCTGACGAAGCTGTTCAACCAGCTCTCCGGCTACGCCCCGCAGTCCGAGTACACCCGGCTGCTCGTCGCCCCGACCCGGGTGCGCGAGGGACTGCTCGAGCTCATCCGCGCCGAGACCGCCCATGCCGAGGCCGGCCGGGAGGCGTCGATCCGGCTGAAGGTCAACTCGATCGTCGACGAGCGGATCATCGATGCCCTCTACCTCGCCAGCCGAGCCGGGGTGCGCATCCAGCTGTTCGTGCGCGGCATCTGCGCGATCCGCCCGGGCATCCCGGGGTTGAGTGAGAACATCGAGGTCCGTTCGATCCTCGGCCGCTACCTGGAGCACTCTCGGGTGTTCGTGTTCTCCGGCGGCGGAGAGACGGTGGCCTATATCGGCTCCTCCGACCTCATGCACCGCAACCTCGACCGCCGCGTCGAGGCACTCGTGAAACTGCGCGACCCCGAGCACATCGCCGAGGTCAGCGGGCTGTTCGACCTCGCCTTCGACGATCGCACCGGTTCCTTCCATCTCGGCTCCGGGGGAGTCTGGACGCGTGAGGCCAACGGCGAGGATCCGATCGACTATCAGGCCGAGCTCATCCGCCGGCACCACCGCAAGCGCGCGACCGCGCAGGCGTGAGCGCACCGTCATGAGAGGAGTGCTGTGAGCCCGACACCTGTCTCGACCGCCGGCGAATCCGCCCGGCTGAAGGCCGATGTGCTGGCCGGGGGCGCGGTGTGTTGGCGGGAGACGAGCGCTGGGCTGGAAGTGCTGCTCGTCCATCGGCCGAAGTACAACGACTGGTCGTGGCCCAAGGGCAAGGTCGAGAAGGGTGAGACGCTGCCCGAATGCGCGGTGCGCGAAGTCGAGGAGGAGACCGGACTCAAGATCCACCTCGGGCTGCCGCTGCCTGCTGCCCGCTACACGGTCGGCAAGAACCTGCAGAAGCACGTCGCCTACTGGGCCGCAGAGGTGACCGGAGAGGCGAAGCTCAAGCCGGCTGATCCGAAGGAGATCGACGACATCGGCTGGTTCTCCGTCGAACGGGCCCGGCAGCTGCTGACGCTCTTCGCCGACCGTGAGCAGCTCGACAAGGTCGAGCACGCCCGCCGCACCGGGTCGCTGCGCGCCTGGCCGCTCATTATCGTCCGCCACGGCAAGGCCTTCCCACGCGCCAAGTGGCATGAGACCGAGCATGTGCGCCCGCTGCTGGCTGTCGGAACCCGGCAGGCAATGGCGTTGACGAACCTGCTGGGAGCCTGGAACCTCCAGAAGCTCGTCTCCAGTCCGTGGAAGCGGTGTGTTGCCACCCTCAAGCCGGTCGCAGCGGCGACGGGCCTTCGAATCAAGGAGGTTGCCGCACTGTCGGAGAAAGGCAATGCGGACTCGCCGAAGAAGACCGTCAAGGCGCTGACGAAGCTGCTGCACAAGGGCAGGCCGGTGGCAGTGTGCACGCACCGGCCGGTGCTGCCGACGGTGCTGGACTTCATCGCCGATCACGCCCCGAAGGGCCTGGCTGCGCACCTGCCGGATAAGGATCCGTACATGAATCCCGGTGAGATCCTCGTCGCCTATGTGCGCCCAGGTGAGGTGCCGCGCATCGTCGAAGTCGAACGCTACCGCCCGATCGACACGTGAGAAGACCACTGACCGTCGGCAGCGCGTGTGTGTCAGCCGGTCGAGTCAGGAGTACCCGCCTTCGTCCTCCCAATCGTTGAGCCGCATGAGCTTCTCGCGCGTGTAGCGCCGGCGCACCCCGTAGCCCGCGAGATCGTCCTCCGGGATGAACAGCGCACCGTAGAATTCGAGTGAGGCGCGCACCCGGATCTTCTCGTCGTCGGAGAGGTTGCCTCGTCCCCTCTCGAACTCCTTCACCTGCTCGCGGGTCAGCCCCGCCTTCTTAGCGATCGTCGCCGCCGACACCTTCGTGAACGCGCGCGCAGCACGGGCGAGATCGCTGGTGAGAAATACCTTCTCAGTCATATCCCTCTCCTTTCGCCAGGGTTGGCTCTCAACTCTAGGCCACCGGTCTGTAAGCCGTGCGGGAGTCACAAGCCAGCCACCTGCCCCGCTGGGCGCAGACGTGGCATCCGGTGAGGCGCAGACGCGGCACAGCCTCCGGCGGCGCCGTGTGAAGCGCGTCACTTCCTTTATCAAACTGTGAGCAAATAAGCACTGACTTCTGGGCGCGTTAACCACTTGTTCACCTTCGGACCGCCTTGCCGTCACAGACCACTCTTAGCTTTGGAGCGTACGCGGGGCGAGATGATGTCGAACGCCCTCCAATTCCAACGAAAGGCAACCCTGTGAAACTCAACCGCTTTGCCCCTGCGGCCATCCTCGCAGCCGGTGCGCTCACCCTCTCGGCCTGTGGCGGCTCGTCGGCAACCGGCGAAGAAGGCAACGGCGGCGGTGGCGGCGAGGGCAGCAACCTCTCAGGCACCCTCACCGGAATCGGCGCTTCCTCCCAGAAGGCCGCCATGGACGCCTGGATCGCTGACTTCACCAGCGAGAACTCCGACGCTCAGGTGCAGTACTCGCCGGATGGCTCCGGTGCCGGCCGCGAGCAGTTCCTCGGCGGCAATGCCCAGTTCGCCGGCTCGGACTCCTACCTCGATGAGGATGAGATCGAGACGGCCAAGGATGTCTGCGGGCCCGACGGCGCCTACGAGTTCCCCGTCTACATCTCCCCGATCGCTGTCGCCTACAACCTCGAAGGTGTCGACGAGGTGAAGCTCTCGGCTGAGACCATCGCCAAGATCTTCAAGGGCGAGATCACCAAGTGGAACGATGAGGCGATCGCCTCGGAGAACGAGGGTGTCGAGCTGCCGGACGAGCAGATCACCCCGGTGCACCGCTCCGATGACTCGGGCACCACCGAGAACTTCACCGAGTACCTTGCCGACGCCGCCGGCGACACCTGGGACGAAGAGCCTGCTGACGCCTTCCCGTCGGCCTTCGGCGGCGAAGCCGCACAGGGCACTGACGGCGTCGTCCAGACCGTCAACGACACCCCGGGCGCCATCGGCTACGCCGACGCCTCGGCTGTCGGCGACCTCGGCACCGTCCACGTCAAGGTCGGCGAAGAGTACGTCGAGTACACCCCGGAAGCCGCTGCCAAGGTCGTTGACGCCTCGGAGCCGGTTGAGGGACGCGGCGACGGCGACCTCGCCATCGACCTCAAGCGCGACACCACCGAGTCCGGCGCCTACCCGATCGTCCTCGTGTCGTACCACCTCGTGTGCTCGACCTACCAGGACCAGGAGACCGTCGACCTCGTCAAGGCCTGGGAGAACTTCGTCGTCTCCGAGGAGGGCCAGCAGTCGGCTGCCGAGTCGGCCGGTTCGGCCCCGATCTCCGACGATCTGCGCTCGCAGATCACCGAGATCCTCGACACCATCGAGGTCAAGTCCTGACCCGGTCGGGAAGCTGCGCCTGCGCAGCTGACGTATCCTGAGGCGGTGTGCTGCTGACGCTTTCGGCAGCACACCGCTTCGGCGGGTTATTGAGACCCACACTATCGCCCACCTCACAGTTTCTGACCGAGGAGACCTTCTTGGCCACCACCGCCCCGGAGAAGACACCCCCGGCGTCACAGCCGAAGGCCGTTGTCCGCGTCGGCGATGCCGTGTTCTCAACGGCAACCCTGGCCGCCGGCATCCTGATCCTGCTGATCCTCGCCGGCGTCGCACTGTTCCTTCTGTTCCAGTCCTGGCCGGTCCTCAAAGCGCAGGCAACCGACCCGGAGTCGATCACCGGCGGCGGATTCTTCGCCTACGTCTGGCCGCTCATCATCGGCACCCTGGTCTCCGCGTTCATCGCACTCCTCGTGGCAACGCCGTTCTCACTGGGCATCGCACTGTTCACCACGCACATGGCTCCGCGCAAGCTCGCCCCGGTCCTCGGCTACACCATCGACCTGCTCGCAGCGATCCCCTCGGTCGTCTACGGCCTGTGGGGCCTCATGCTCGCCAGCCACCTCGTCCCGATCTACGCGTGGCTGGCCAAGTACTTCGGCTGGATCCCGATCTTCGCCCCGACTGAGGACGGCGGCATCTCACAGACCGGGCGCACCATGCTCACCGCGTCACTGGTCCTGGCCATCATGATCCTGCCGATCATCACCTCCCTCATCCGCGAAGTGTTCCTGCAGACCCCGCGCCTGCAGGAGGAGGCCGCCCTGGCTCTGGGCGCGACCCGCTGGGAGATGATCCGGATGGCCGTGCTGCCCTTCGGCACCTCCGGCATCGCCTCGGCCATCATGCTCGGCCTCGGCCGCGCGCTCGGCGAGACCATGGCTGTGGCCATGATCCTGTCCTCTGGCCTGCTGACCGCCTCGCTCGTGCAGGCTGGCAACCAGACGATCGCCTCGGAGATCGCGCAGAACTTCCCGGAGGCTGCAGGGCTGCGCCTGTCCGAACTGATCTCGATCGGCCTCGTGCTGTTCATCATCACGCTCATCGTCAACATGGCCGCCCGCGCCATCGTGGCCAAGACCTCGGTGAAGGGAAGCTGACATGCAGAAGTCGAACACCTCGCTGCAGCCTCAGACGCAGCAACCGGCAGACACCGGCACACCAGCACCCCGGCAGAAGAAGAAGCGGACCGCCATCGAGCTGAAGTCCAAGCAGCTGCCCAAGTGGGCACCGTGGGGCGTCGCCGCCGCCGCGGTCATCGCCGCCATCGCGCTGTCGTTCATCTTCACCGGAGGCTTCAACATCGCCCTGGCCGCTCTGCTCGCCGGCCTCATCAACCTCGCCGTGATCTTCGCCTGGTCGTTTGCCGTTGAAGGTCAACGCAAGGCCACCGACCGGGTGGCGACAACCCTGGTGACCTCCGCCTTCGCGATCGCCTGCATTCCGCTCATCTCGCTGCTGTGGACGGCGCTTGAGCGCGGCGGCCCGGTGCTGCTCGAGCACCCCTCAGTTCTCAACCGCACAATGCAGGGCATGAAGGGTGTGCTCGACCAGGAGTACGTCGCCGGCGAGACGAGCCTGGCCGGCGGCTTCTACCACGCGATCGCCGGCACCGTCCTCATCACGCTGGCCTCGTGTGTCATCTCGATCCCGATCGGCGTGCTCACCGCGATCTACCTCGTCGAGTACGGCCGCCGGAATCCCCTGGCCCGCGGCATCACCTTCCTTGTCGACGTCATGACCGGCATCCCGTCGATCGTCGCCGGCCTGTTCGCGTTCTCGCTCTTCGGCACGATCGCCGCGATCGTCAATCCCGGTGCGATCGGCTCTGCCAAGACCGGTATCGCCGCAGCGGTCGCACTCTCGGTGCTCATGATCCCGGTGGTGGTGCGCAACACCGAGGAGATCCTCCGGCTCGTGCCGATGGATCTGCGTGAGGCGACCTACGCTCTCGGTGTGCCGAAGTGGAAGACGATCGTGCGAATCGTCCTGCCGACGGCGATCTCGGGCATCCTGTCCGGCATCACCATCGCCATCGCGCGTGTCATCGGTGAGACTGCGCCGATCATGGTGACCGCAGGCTTCGCCAAGAACCTCAACTGGGACCTGTTCTCCGGCTGGATGTCGACGCTGCCCACCTATATCTACGACTCGCAGATGCGCCCGGTCTCACCCGGCGTGGCAGCAGCGGCCTCCAGCGAGCGCGCTTGGGCGGCGGCCCTCGTGCTCATTATCATCGTCATGCTGCTCAACCTCATCGCACGGCTCATCGCCAAGGCCCTCGCCCCCAAGGCCGGACGCTGACGGCTGCCTGGCAGCTGAAGAAAGGGAAAACTCACTCATGTCCAAGCAGATCGACATCGAAGATCTCAACATCTACTACGGCGACTTCCTCGCCGTCGAGGGCATCAGCATGCACATCGAGCCGCGCTCGGTGACGGCCTTCATCGGACCGTCCGGATGCGGCAAATCGACGGTGCTGCGCACCCTCAACCGCATGCACGAGGTCATCCCCGGCGCACACACGCAGGGCAAGGTGCTCATGGACGGCCAGGACATCTACGCGCCCGGCGTCGACCCGGTCAACGTCCGCCGCGAGGTCGGCATGGTCTTCCAGCGCGCCAATCCGTTCCCGACGATGAGCATCAAGGAGAACGTGCTGGCCGGCGTACGGCTGAACAACCGGCGCCTGTCGAAGTCCGATGCCGACGATCTCGCCGAGCGCGCCCTGCGCGGAGCGAACCTGTGGAACGAGGTCAAGGACCGTCTCAACCTGCCCGGCTCGGGCCTGTCCGGTGGTCAGCAGCAGCGTCTGTGCATCGCCCGTGCGATCGCCGTCCAGCCCGAGGTGCTGCTGATGGACGAGCCGTGCTCGGCACTCGACCCGATCTCGACGCTGGCCATCGAGGACCTCATCAACGAGCTCAAGGATGAGTACACCGTCGTCATCGTCACCCACAACATGCAGCAGGCCGCCCGCGTGTCCAACCGCACGGCGTTCTTCAACATCGCCGGCACCGGCAAGCCCGGCAAGCTCATCGAGTTCAACGACACCAACCAGATCTTCTCCAACCCGGACAAGGAAGAGACGCAGAACTACGTCTCCGGCCGCTTCGGCTGAGCCACCCGTCT
>NZ_JALXPM010000036.1:0-30382 GCF_025147615.1 Brevibacterium luteolum
CCCACGCTGATAGAACAGTCGAACGCGCCCTGAAGCTTCGTGATCGCCCGTCGTCGCACCAGGAACAGCACGACAAGGACCACGGCCAGCCCTACCAACGAGAGCAGAATGATCAGCAGGGTCGATGGGTTCACGTTGACCAGTGTATGCGATGTTTCAGACGAGCTCGGCCTGGTCGGCGACGATGTTCACCCTGTCGTTCTCGACGGACAGGAAGCCGCCGTCGGCCTGCGCCCGGACGGTCTGGTCGTCAGCCGTCACAATGCGCACCTCCCCGCCGGCCACGATCGCCAGAACGGGCTCGTGGCCGGTCAGGATGCCGATCTCACCTTCGGTCGTACGAGCGACGACGCGCTTGGCCTCACCGGACCAGATGCTCCGGTCGGCGGCCACGACGGTGACATTCAGGCTCATGAGGGATCAGTTCTCCTTCTGGAGCTTGTCGTAGTTGCGCAGCACATCGTCGATCGGGCCGACGTTGAAGAAGGCCTGCTCCGGGATGTGGTCGAAGTCGCCGTTGCAGATGCCGCGGAAGCCTTCGACAGTGTCCTGGATCGACACGGTCGAACCCTCGACACCGGTGAACTGGACAGCGGTGTAGGTATTCTGCGACAGGAACTGCTCGATGCGGCGTGCGCGGTGCACGGTGAGCTTGTCCTCTTCGGAGAGCTCGTCGACACCGAGGATCGCGATGATGTCCTGCAGCTCCTTGTTCTTCTGCAGGATCTGCTTGACCTGGGTGGCGACGTCGTAGTGATCCTGGCCCACGTACAGCGGGTCGAGGATGCGAGAGGACGAAGCCAGCGGGTCCACAGCCGGGTACAGACCGCGCGAGGCGATGTCACGGCTGAGCTCGGTGGTCGCGTCGAGGTGGGCGAAGGTCGTTGCCGGAGCCGGGTCGGTGTAGTCGTCGGCCGGAACGTAGATCGCCTGCATCGAGGTGATGGAGTGACCGCGGGTCGAGGTGATGCGCTCCTGCAGGACGCCCATCTCGTCGGCCAGGGTCGGCTGGTAGCCGACGGCCGAGGGCATGCGGCCGAGCAGGGTCGAGACCTCGGAGCCTGCCTGGGTGAAGCGGAAGATGTTGTCGATGAACAGCAGCACGTCCTGCTGCTGGACGTCGCGGAAGTACTCCGCCATCGTCAGGCCGGTCAGGGCGATGCGCAGACGGGTGCCTGGCGGCTCATCCATCTGGCCGAAGACCAGAGCGGTCTTGTCGAGCACGCCCGACTCGTCCATTTCCATGATGAGGTCGTTGCCCTCACGGGTGCGCTCACCGACACCGGCGAACACGGAGACACCGCCGTGGTCCTGGGCGACACGGGTGATCATCTCCTGGATGAGGACGGTCTTGCCGACGCCGGCACCGCCGAACAGGCCGATCTTGCCGCCCTGGACGTACGGGGTCAGCAGGTCGATGACCTTGATGCCGGTCTCGAACATCTGGGTCTTGGACTCCAGCTGGTCGAAGTTCGGCGCCTCGCGGTGGATGGGCCACCGCTCGGTGATCTCGTAGGGCTCATCGATCATCGAGTCGTTGAGGACATCGCCGGTGACGTTGAAGACCTTGCCCTTGGTGACGTCGCCGACGGGCACCGAGATCGGTGCACCGGTGTCGATGACCTCCTGGCCGCGAACGAGGCCGTCGGTCGGCTGCAGCGAGATGGCACGGACGATGCCGTTGCCGAGCTGGAGCTCAACTTCGAGGGTGATCTTGCGGGTGCCCTCCGAGAGGGACACTTCGGTGGTCAGAGCGTTGTAAATCGCTGGCACGGAGTCGAGCGGGAACTCGACGTCCACGACAGGGCCGATGACGCGGGAGATCCGGCCAGCGGTTCCCTGCGTCTGCGGGGTTTCCGTAACTGTGGCAGTCATGGTCTACTTTCTCTTCTGCTCTCTTCTGTGGCCGATCAGTCGTCGGCGCCGGATGCCGCGAGGGAATCCGCACCGCCGACGATCTCAGAGATTTCCTGGGTGATCTCGGCCTGGCGAGCCGTGTTGGCCAGCCGGGTGTAGGTCTTGATGAGTTCGTCCGCGTTGTCGGTCGCGGTCTTCATGGCCTGCTGACGTGCCGCCTGCTCGGAGGCAGCGGCGTTGAGCAGTGCCGCGAGGATGCGCGAGTCGATGTAGCGCGGCAGCAGTGCGTCGAGCACCTCTGCCGGGCCGGGCTCGAACTCGTACAGCGGGAAGACCTCGTCATGGGCTTTGGCCTTGTCCCGGTCGGGCAGGCCGCCGGACTGCGAAACCTGCTCGGTCTCGACAGCATCGTCGGCTTCGACGACCTCCAGCGGGATCAGGCGCCGGTACTCCGGCTCCTGGGTCACGCTGGACTTGAAGCGGGTGTAGACGAGGAAGATCTCGTCGACGCCGTCTTCTTCGAAGGCGGTGCCGAAGTCCTCGAGCAGGACCTCGCCGATCTCGCGGGCGTGTTCGGCCTGCGGCGATTCGGAGAATCCAGTCCAGGACTTCTTCAGGTCGCGGTCGCGGAACGTGTAGTACGTCTCGGCCTTGCGGCCCACCGAGTAGAGGTGGACGTCCTTGCCGTTCTCGGTCAGCAGCCGGATGAGCTCTTCGGCCTCGCGGATGACGTTGGCCGAGTACGCACCGGCGAACCCGCGGTCCGGGCCGATCACCACGACGGCTGCGCGCCGGATCTCATCCGGCTCAGTCGTCAGGGTGTGATCGACGTTGGACTGGGTGGCGACTGCCGAGACCGCACGCGTGAGTGCGTTCGCGTACGGGCTGGCAGCCTTCACCCGGCCGATGGCCTTCTGAATCCGGGATGCCGCGATGAGCTCCATGGCCTTGAAGATCTTCCTCAAGGACTTGGTGGAGTTGATCTTCGCTTTGAAGACCCTCTGCTGGGCTCCCATCAGTACTTCCTTTCGCTAGCGATCGTCATGGGCCAAGCGCGCTCAGCGCTTCTGCTTGACGATCTGCTCCTGCTGTACCTCGTCCTCATCAGCGGAGTCGAACTCTTCGGAGCCGACATGCACGCCGCCGTCTTCGGAGGTCTGGAAGCCGTCAGAGAAGTCCTTGATGGCAGTGGTGAGCTCATCCTTGGTGTCGTCTTCGAGCTTCTGCGTCTCGCGGATCGCATCGAGGACACCGGTCTTGCGCTCGAGGTAGTCGTGGAACTCCTTCTCGAAGCGCAGCACATCGTCAACCGGGACATCGTCGAGGTAGCCCTCGGAGCCGGCCCACACGGACACAGTCTGCTTCTCGAACGGCATCGGATCGAACTGGCCCTGCTTGAGCAGCTCCATCAGACGGGCACCACGGGCAAGCTGGCGCTTGGTGGCGGCGTCGAGGTCCGAGGCGAACATCGCGAAGGCCTCGAGCGAGCGGTACTGGGCCAGCGAGATCTTCAGGGTGCCGGAGACACCCTTGAGTGCCTTCGTCTGGGCGGCGCCACCCACACGGGAGACGGACACGCCGACGTCGACGGCCGGACGCTGGTTCGAGTTGAACAGGTCCGACTGCAGGAAGATCTGGCCGTCGGTGATCGAGATGACGTTGGTTGGGATGAACGCGCCGACGTCGTTGGCCTTCGTCTCGATGATCGGCAGACCGGTCATCGAACCGCCGCCGAGCTCATCGGAGAGCTTCGCGCAGCGCTCCAGCAGGCGGGAATGGAGGTAGAAGACGTCACCCGGGTATGCCTCACGGCCCGGCGGACGGCGCAGCAGCAGCGAGATCGCACGGTAGGCCTCAGCCTGCTTCGACAGGTCGTCGAAGACGATGAGGACGTGCTTGCCCTCGTACATCCAGTGCTGACCGATGGCCGAACCGGAGTACGGAGCGAGGTACTTGAAGCCAGCCGGGTCCGAGGCGGGCGAAGCGACGATGGTCGTGTACTCCATCGCGCCGGCCTCTTCGAGCGAACGACGCACCGAGGCGATCGTCGAGCCCTTCTGACCACAGGCGACGTAGATGCAGCGGACCTGCTTCTTCGGGTCGCCGGACTCCCAGTTGGCCTTCTGGTTGATGATGGTGTCGAGCGCAAGAGCGGTCTTACCGGTCTTACGGTCACCGATGATGAGCTGGCGCTGACCGCGACCGATCGGGATCATCGCGTCGATGGCCTTCAGACCGGTCTGCAGCGGCTCGCGGACTTCCTGGCGAGCCATGACGCCGGCAGCCTGGAGCTCGAGCTCCCGGCGGGTGTCGGACTCGATGTCGCCGAGGCCGTCGATCGGCTGGCCGAGCGGGTCGACGACACGGCCGAGGAAGCCGTCGCCGACCGGGATCGAAAGGACCTCGCCGGTGCGGTAGACGGGCTGCTCTTCGGCAACGGTGGCGAACTCACCGAGGATGACGACGCCGATCTCGCGCTCGTCGAGGTTCTGGGCGAGGCCGAGGGTGCCGTCTTCAAAGCGCAGCAGCTCGTTGGCCATGGTGCCGGGGAGTCCGGACACGCTGGCGATGCCGTCGCCTGCGGTGACGACCTTTCCGACCTCAGTCTTGTCTCCGCCTTCGGGGTTGTACGACTCAACGAACTTCCCCAGGGCGTCCCGGATCTCATCCGGACGAATTGTCAGTTCCGCCATCTGGTTTCCCTGCTTCCTTAAATCTCTCTCGCAGCGACCCGGTTCTTCTCTGCAGACCGCTGTCTGAACGTGTGTATGTAGCCCGTGGCGCGGGCGGTTGATCAGCTTGCCAGGCGACGGCGAAGGTCGGACAGACGATTCGAGATCGTCGAGTTCATCACTTCGTCGCCGACCTGCACACGCACACCACCGACGACGTCGGGGTCCACATGCACGTTGAGGACCAGCTCGCGGCCGTAGTGGGCCGACAGCGCTGCAGCCAGGCGCTCCTGCTGCTCATCGCTCATCGGCTTGGCGACCGTCACCTCGGCGACGGAGCGCGCCTGGCGGCGGGCCAGCACTTCCGAGTAGCGGTCGAGCGTCTCGGAGACGCGGGCGCCGCGCGGATGCGCAGCAGCCTGAGCTGCCAGCTTGACGGTCTCAGTCGCGGCCTTGCCGTCGAGCAGGTTGGCTGCGAGTGCGCGCTTCGTCTCGGCCGGGGCGGCGGACTCGAAGGCCCAACCCAGCTCGTGATCGGACTCGATGAGGCGGGTGAAGCGGAACAGCTCCTCCTCGACCTCGCCGAGGCGCCCCTCAGCCTGTGCCTGTGCCGCGATCGCAGTGACGCCGGCATCCTCCAGTGCGGTCACGCTGTCCTGGGGGCGAGCCCAGTGCAGCGTGGCTGCTTGCTTGGCGATGTCGAGTGCGGCCGCGTCGACCCGACCGGAGAACAGCGTGTCGAGCACGCCGTGCTTCCGCTCCTCAGCAATGGCGCCGTCTGCCATGAGGCGGCGCAGCTGAGCGCTGTCGGCCATTGCGGAGACGATCGACAGCAGCCCGTCACCAAGTTCGGTTGCGGCAGCACCGTCAGCGCTCTGGAGTCGGGAGTCGACTGCGTCCAGCACATCGTTGAGCGAGTTCCTGCTCGACTGCAGCATCACGACTCCTTAACCGACTGGGCCGGGGTGCTTGCTTCGAGATCGGCGATGAAGCGGTCGACCACCTGGGCCGAACGGGCGTCGTCGGTGAGGCTCTCACCGACGATGCGCGAGGCGAGGTCAGTGGCCAGGCCGCCGACGTCTCCGCGCAGTTCGACCATGGCCGCCTGCTTCTCGGCTTCGATCTGTGCTTTTGCCTGGGAGATGATGCGCTCGGCCTCTGCATTGGCCTGCTGCTTCATCTCGGCGATGATCTGAGCGCCTTCTTCCTGTGCTTCGGAGCGCATGCGCGCTGCCTCGGCGCGGCCGTCGGCGAGCTGCTTCTGGTATTCAGCGAGTGCGGCATCGGCTTCGGCCTGAACGCGTTCGGCCTTTTCGATGCCTCCCTGAATCTTCTCAGCTCGTTCGTCGAGGACCCGGTTGAACGTCGGCAGAACAAACTTCCAGAACACCACGAGGATGACAAGGAAGATCACCGCACTCCAGACGATGTCATAGGTAGCGGGGAGGAGGGGGTTCGGTGTCCCCTCTGCCGCAAGAATCATCGGAGTCATTGAGTCAGTCCTCGATATCAAAGGAAGAAGGGCGTGGCGATGCCGATAAGAGCCAGGGCCTCGATCAGAGCGATGCCGAGGAACATGTTGCCGCGCAGAGCGTTGGCGAGCTCAGGCTGACGTGCGGTTCCCTCGATGGTCTTGCCGATGACGATGCCAAGGCCGATGCCCGGGCCGATCGCGGCGAGGCCGTAGCCGACAGTGGCGATGGAGCCGTTGACTTCAGCGAGAATATCCACTTTGGATGTTTCCTTTCGGTTGTGTACCGGGCGGTACGCGTAACGGTTTTTCGTTACAAGTCTTGCGGTCAGGTCAGGAAAGATCAGTGCTTGGAAGCGGCCTGGTCGATGTAGACCGCTGCGAGCAGCGCGAAGATGTAGGCCTGCAGGACGGCGACCAGCAGCTCGAGGGCGGTCATGAAGAATCCGCCGAAGAAGGTGAGGAATCCGAAGAATTTGAATCCCATGGCCGCATCGAAGAAGAAGAACCAGGTCACCGAGAAGCACAGCACGAGCAGCAGGTGGCCGACGAGCATGTTGGCCAGCAGACGCAGGGTGAGCGTGAAGGGCTGGATGACGAACTTGGTGAGGAACTCGATCGGGACGAGCAGTACGTGCATGACCGGCGGGACGTTCGGCAGCACGAGCGCGTTCTTGAGGTAGCCGCCGACGCCGAGTGAGCGGATGCCCTCGATGTGGTACGTGAAGTAGACGATGACGGCCAACAGCAGCGGCACACCCACGACCGAGGTACCGGCCAGGTTGAGGAACGGAATGATGCCGGTGAGGTTCATCGCAAGGACCATGAAGAAGATGGTGGCGATGAGCGGCAGGAACCTGCGGCCGCGCTCCTTGCCCATGGTCTGCTCGGCGATGCTGTTACGCACGAAGTCAAGGGAGAGTTCGACCATCGACTGGCCGCGGGAGGGAACGAGCTTGGCGCGCTTGGCGGCCATGACCATGAGGATGCACAGTGCTGCGGCGGCAATAACCCGCACGAGCATCACGCGGTTGAACTCGAACGGCGTGCCCTCGAAGAAGATCGCCGGCGGGAAGAACTCCTGCATCGTGGGCGGGTGGAACCCGCCGTCCCCTGCTGCCAGAATCACAGAATTCGCCGCGGTGAAGATAGACACGTTTCGGTTACTCTCCCAATTTCGGGCCCGGGCGGGTAAGAACCAGGCCGACCAGTCGCTCCGGCACACGGTTGCGGAGCGGCATTGTCACATCATGGAGACCGGTGAACTGGCACCTGGTCCTTGAGTACTCTACCAATCGCAGTAATAAACCCACAAATTGCTGGGCAATCCCTGCACCTGCTCCAATCCGCATGATCTCGGGCTTTCCACCGCGACAACATGCCTGGTCACAGCCCTGCAGTCGCGCGGTTTCACGCTGCGATCGGTGAGTGTTGCGGCATTTCAGCGCGCTTCGGGATCAACAGTCGGCACACGCGCACGTGTGACGGTGATCGCATCGATGAGCGAGGTGCCGAGCACCGCGGCGACGATCGTGAAGAACGCCGTCGTCCCGTCGAGCCAGGCGGCGTCCTTGATCCGCCAGATGACGATCATGAAGATGAAGGCCTTGAACAGGAAGCCCACGCCGAGCGCACCGGCGATGACGGTGAGGTCCCAGCTGCGGCCGATGTACATGATGACAAGCGAGACGAGCAGGAAGATCGCAGCCAGTCCCCCGCCGATCAGCGCACCATTGAGACCCTGCTGGCCTGCGAAGAGCATGCCGAACAGCCCTCCGAGGAGGGTGACGGCGACGACGAGGATCGCACCGCGGATCAGCAGCGCACGCCAGATGCCCTTCCACTGCCGGTCGACGTCGGTTTCGCGGCGCTCGTGCGGGGCGGGCTTCGGGTCGGTCATCGGATGGCCTCCTTCGCGCGCAGGCGCGCATACAGCGGGTAGAACGTCAGGAACAGCGTGATCGCCACGCTGCCGACGATGATAGGCACATTGACGGCGGGGGTGGCGATGAGGAACGACACCGAGCCGAAAGCGAAGATCGCCGTCCACAGATACAGGATGAGCACCGCGCGGGCATGCGAGTGACCGAGCCGGAGCATCCGGTGATGCAGGTGCTTGGCGTCGGCAGAGAACGGCGACTTGCCAGCCGACATCCGCCGCAGGACTGCCAGGCCGAGATCGAGCAGCGGCAGGAACATCACGGCCACCGGCAGGATGATCGGCAGATAGGTCGCGAACACGCGCTGGTTCGACAGCAGCGCCGGGTCGACCTGGCCGGTCACCCGGATCGTCGAGGCGGCCAGCAGCAGGCCGATGAGCATCGAGCCTGAGTCGCCCATGAAGATCCGGGCCGGATTGAAGTTGTGCGGCAGGAAGCCCAGGCAGGCCCCGACGAGCAGCGAGATGATGAGCGAGGCGAGGTTGGCGTAGCTGTCGGAGCTGGTGTCGACGGCAAGACTGTAGGAGTAGACGAAGAATGCGATGCCGCCGATCGTCACGATCCCGGCGGCCAGTCCGTCGAGACCATCGACGAAGTTGACGGCGTTGATGGTGATGAGCACGACGAGCACGGTGAGGATGATCGACATCCGCGGGGAGCCGATGATGACGGAGTTGAACGGGATCGACAGCAGGGTCACACCGTTGAAGGCCATGAACCCGGCGGCCAGGGTCTGGCCGGCGAGTTTGGTGATCCAGTTGAGGTCCCAGATGTCGTCGATGACGCCGAGAGCGCACAGGATCGTCGCCGCCCCGACGATGCCGATGATCGCCCCGGGCTGGACGAACAGCTCTTCGAGGAACGGCGTCTGGGAGGCGAACAGCAGTCCGACGAGCAAGCCGGCGTAGATCGCCACCCCGCCTAAGCGCGGGGTGGGCACGGAGTGGACGTCGCGGGCGCGCAGCGGGGCGAAGATGAGTCCGCGTTCGGCGATGCGCCGCACCATCGGAGTGACGAGGTACGAGACGATCGCTGCGACGAGGAGGATGAAGAGGTAGGCGCGCACGCGGGATTACTCCTGCGTGGTTTCGTCAGCTGCTTCCGTGCCCGAGGCGGTGGTCTCCTCGGTGCCTGCGGCGGTGGTCTCCGGTTCCTCGGCTGCCGGGTCGGCGATGTCTACCAGATCGGGCAGCACTTCGCGCAGCTCGGCTGCGGAGATCGGGCCCTCGCGCAGGATGCGCGGCGGGGTGCGCGTGAGGTCGACGATCGTCGAGGCGCCGATCCCGGGCACCTCTCCCCCGTCGATGTAGATGTCGACGCTCTCGCCGAGCATCTCCTCGGCCTCGGCGGCGTTGCCGGCCGCCGGTGAGCCGTGGGTGTTGGCAGAGGAGACCGCGAGCGGTCCGGTCTTGCGCAGCAGTTCGAGGGCCGCCTCGTGATCGGGCATCCGCACAGCGACAGTGCCGTGGGTGTCGCCGAGGTCCCAGTCGAGCATCGCCTGGGCGCCGCAGATGATCGTCAGCGGTCCTGGCCAGAAGCGCTTGGTGAGTTCGAAGACGGAGGTGTTCGGCACCTCGGCAAGCGCCATGAGCACTTCGCGCTGGCCGACGAGCACCGGCGGCGGCATGTCGCGGCCGCGGCCCTTGGCTGCGAGCAGCTTCTCGACGCCGGTGGCGGAGAAGGCGTCGGCGGCGATGCCGTAGACGGTGTCGGTCGGCATGACGATGATCCCATCGGATTCGAGGACCCGGGCGCATTCGCTGAAGACCAGGTCTCTCATCTCATCGTTGTCGATGCTGAACGTGCGCGACATTCACGGCCCTTCCAGGCGTTCGGCGGTGGTGAAACGGTCTCTGCCAGTGTAGTCGGTGTGCGTGGCGGCACCGGACAGACCAGCGGCAGCACAGGCCTGCTGGATCGCCGTGGCCTGCGTCTCATCGTGTTCGATGACCAGCAGCCCGCCGGAGCGCAGCGCCTCAGCAGCCAGCGCGATGATCTGTGCCGGTGTCTCCATCCCGTCTGCTCCCCCGCCGTAGAGGGCGATGGCCGGGTCGTAGCCGGTGACTTCGGGGATGTCGGGCTGGCTGTTCTCGGGCACGTACGGCGGGTTCGTCACGACGATGTCGAAGGGCCCGAGCCCAGGCACGACGTCGGTGACGTCACCTGAATGGAGGGTGACGGTCGAGCCGGCGGCAGCGACCGCCTCGGCGGTGGCGGCGATATTGCGCTCGGCCCACCGGCAGGCTTCGGCGGAGAGCTCGACGGCGTGGACCTCGCTTCCGGGGATCTCGGTGGCTGCGGCCAGAGCCAGTGCCCCAGTGCCGGTGCACATGTCGAGGATCCGGATGACGCGCGCCCGCCCGTTGCCGGTGTGTTCGTCGCCGGAGCGCAGGGCCGCGGCATGGGCGATGGCTGGGTCGATGAGGAGTTCGCTCTCAGGGCGCGGGATGAAGACGCCGGGCCCGAGGCGGAGGGCGAGATGGCGGAAGCCGGTGGAGCCGGTGATGTGCTGGAGGGGTTCGCGAGCGGCCCGGCGGGCCAGGCAGTCCTCGAAGTCGGTCACCTGGTCAGCGGGCACCTCAAAGCCGCGCAGCAGCTTCAGTGACAGCTCCTTATGGGTGATCCCGAGAACGTGGGCCAGCAGCAGGCGGGCGTCGGTGCCGGGGGTGTCGATGCCGGCGTCAGCCAGCCGGGAGCGGGCGGCGGCGATGAGCGCATCAGCCGGCTGCGCACCAGCCGTGTCGGCGGCCGGATTCACGCTTACTGCGCCTCCTCAAGCCGCTGGGCGCGGTCGAGTGCGCGGCAGGATTCGACGACGGCATCGAGGTCGCCGGCGAGCACCTGGTCGAGGTTGTGGGCCTTGTAGCCGGTGCGGTGGTCGGCGATCCGGTTCTCGGGGAAGTTGTAGGTGCGGATCCGCTCGGAGCGGTCGACGGTGCGCACCTGTGAGCGGCGCCGGTCGTCGGCCTCTGCGGCGGCTTCGGCGGCCTGGGCGGCCAGCAGCCGGGCGCGCAGGATGCGCAGGGCGGCGGCCTTGTTCTGCAGCTGGGACTTCTCGTTCTGGCAGCTGGCGACGATGCCGGTGGGCACGTGCGTGATGCGCACAGCCGAGTCGGTTGTGTTGACCGACTGGCCGCCGGGTCCGGATGAGCGGTAGACGTCGATGCGCAGATCGGCGTCGTTGATCTGGACCTCGTCGGGTTCTTCGACGTCGGGGAAGACGATGACTCCGGCGGCCGAGGTGTGGATGCGGCCCTGCGATTCGGTCACCGGCACGCGCTGGACGCGGTGGACGCCGCCTTCGAACTTCAGCCACCCGAAGGCGCCTTCGTCCTTGGCCTTGACTGCCAGGGTGACGTCTTTGCAGCCGCCGAGGTCTGAGGGTGTGGTGTCGATGACCTCGGTCGACCAGCCGCGCCTATCGGCCCACCGCTGGTACATCCGCAGCAGATCGGAGGCAAACAGCGCGGACTCCTCGCCGCCCTCCCCTGCTTTGATCTCGACGAGCGCATCACGGTCGTCGTCCGGCTCGCGGGGCACGAGCAGATCCCGCAGCACGCCCAGGAGCTCCGCGCGCTGCTCTTCGAGCGCGGGGATCTCCTGGGCGAAGCCGGGATCGTCGTCGGCGAGTTCGCGGCAGGCCACCAGGTCCTCCTGGGCGGCGATGAGATCGCCCCAGCAGGACACGACCTTCTCGAGCTCGGCGTATCGGCGGGTCAGCCGGCGGGCTGTGCCCGGGTTGGCGTGCACCTCGGGATCGGCCAGCTCCTGCTCGATGCGCGCATGCTCATCACGGAGCATGTGCACCATCTGGCGCAGCGAGTCGATATCGGCTGCCGTGTCGGCGGTCTCACTCATGCAGGTGGGCCAGCCGGTCAGTTGTCGTCAGCCGCCGACTTCGGCAGCGGCGTGGTCTTCTGCACCTGGAAGAGGAACTCGGCGTTCGAGCCGGTCTCCTTCATCTTCGAGATGAGCAGCTCGAGCGCCTGCTGCTGTTCGAGGCCGGAGAGGACGCGGCGCAGCTTCCACATGACCTTGCGCTCTTCGGGGCTCATGAGGTTCTCTTCGCGGCGGGTGCCCGAGGAGTTGACGTCGACAGCCGGGAAGATGCGCTTGTCTGCCAGGTGGCGGCTCAGGCGCAGCTCCATGTTGCCGGTGCCCTTGAACTCTTCGAAGATCACTTCGTCCATCTTCGAGCCGGTCTCGACGAGAGCGGTGGCGAGGATGGTGAGCGAGCCGCCGCCTTCGATGTTGCGGGCGGCACCGAAGAACTTCTTCGGCGGGTAGAGCGCATTGGCGTCGACACCACCGGATAGGATCCGGCCTGAGGCCGGCTGTGCGAGGTTGTAGGCACGGCCGAGGCGGGTGATGTTGTCCAGCAGCACGACGACGTCCTGGCCCATCTCGACGAGGCGCTTGGCGCGTTCGATGGCCAGTTCGGCGATCGTCGTGTGGTCGTCGGCCGGGCGGTCGAATGTCGAGGCGATGACCTCGCCCTTGACCGCGCGCTGCATGTCGGTGACTTCCTCAGGGCGCTCGTCGACGAGGACGACCATGAGGTGGACCTCGGGGTTGTTCTCGGCGATGGCGTTGGCGATCTGCTGCATGACTGTCGTTTTGCCGGCCTTGGGCGGGGCGACGATGAGGCCGCGCTGTCCCTTGCCGATCGGCGAGACGAGGTCGATGACGCGAGTGGAGATGAGCTTTGAGGTCGTCTCCAGGCGCAGGCGGTCCTGCGGGTACAGCGGGGTGAGCTTGGAGAAGTCGACGCGGCGCTTGGCGTCTTCGATGCTCAGGCCGTTGACGGAGTCGAGGCGGACGAGCGCATCGAACTTCTCGCGGCGCTTGGAGCGCTGATCGCCCTCGCGCGGCTGCTTGATCGCACCGACGACGGCGTCACCCTTGCGCAGACCGTTCTTCTTGACCATGCCAGCGGAGACGTAGACGTCGTTCTGACCGGGCAGGTAACCGGAGGTGCGCAGGAAGGCGTAGTTGTCGTGGACATCGAGGATGCCGCCGACCGGGATGAGCACGTCATCGGGACGCAGATCCTGATCGTCGCCGTCTCCGCGTCCGCGGCGCTTGCGGTCGCGGTTGCGTCCGCGGTTGCCGCGACGGTTGTTGTCGTCGCGTCCGCCGCGGTTGTCATCGCGGTTGCGGTTGTCGTCGCGACCACCGCGGTTGTCGTTGCTGCGGTTGTCGGAATTCTTGTCGCCACCGCGTCCGCGATCGTTGCGGTCGCCGCGATCCTGACGGTCGTTGCGGTTGTCGCCGCGATCGTTGCGATCCTGGCGGTCGTTGCGATCGCCGCGGTTGTCGTCGCGGTTGCGATCGCCGCGTCCGTCCTGGTCGCCGCGGTTCTGACGGTCACCGCGGTCACGGCGGCCGCTGCGACGGCGCGAGCCGCCCTCGTCGTCCTGGGACGACTCGGAGTCGCGGGACTCGCCCTGATCCTGCTGAGCGTCACCGCGCTGGTCGTCGCGCTGCTGCGCATCGGCCTGCTCGTCGTGACGGGGTTTCTCAGCCCGCTGCTGGGCGGGCTGTTCGGGCTGGGACTGGCGGGTCTGTGCCGCCTGGGCAGCAGAGTCCTGCTGCTGATCTGACTGGGGTGCGGACTGGGCCGCAGGCTGCTCCTGCGCAGCCGGAGCTGCGGCAGCGGGTGCCGAGCTGGCTGCTGCCGAGCTCGACGTCCTGCTCTCGATAGCGGCGATGAGATCCCCCTTGCGCAGGCGACGGTATCCCTTGATGTTGAGACCCGCGGCCATTTCCTGAAGCTGGGGCAGACGCAGAGCAGTGAGATTGCTTTCTGACACGAAGGTTCCTTCTCCCTCGTTCGGCTGCAGCTGCATGAACACAGAGCTGCAGCGACGGACCACACGCACGATTGCGTGCATTCACAAAATGAAGTACCTCGGACGCCAGAGACGGCGCGGTACGAAGAGCGTTCCCACCTGAGTCGCGGGGCACGATCACATGGAGGTGCCGGTGAAGCGAAGAATGCTGGGGAACGCCTCTAGCCTAGCGCGTTGACGCCCGTTGCGCTAATTTCCGCCCAGCTTGTCGCCGTCGCCGAGGCGGTTCGCCCCGGTCCCGGGTGTCTGGCTGCGTCTGCGGGCAGGTCAGGTGCGCAGCCGGCAGTCGGTCGTCATGACCTCGACGCCGGTTTCGGCGATGGCCGCCGGGACGATGCGGGCGGAGTCGCCGGTGAGCACCTCGCCCACCTGAGCGGCGAGATCGTCATCGGATCCGAGCACGAGCACGGTCGGCCCGGCACCGGAGACGACGGCGGCCAGCCCGGCGGCGCGCAGCGCATCGACGCGTTCGAGCGACGCGGTCATTGCCGGGCGGCGGTAGTTCTGGTGCAGCCGGTCGACGGTGGCGTCGAACAGCAGCGAGGGGTCATGGCCGATGGCGTAGACGAACAGGCCGGCGATCGCGGCGTTGGCTGCGGCATCGGCGTGCGGGACGGTCTCGGGCAGCAGCGAACGCGCCACCGAGGTGTCGAGCCGCTCATCGGGGACGATGAGCACCGCTGAGATATCTTCGGCGACGGGCACGGAGACCGAGCGGGCCTGGCCGTGGCCGTCGGAGTAGGAGACGGTGACCCCGCCGAAGATCGCCGGGGCGGCGTTGTCGGGGTGGCCTTCGAAGTGCGTGGCCCAGGCGAGCTTCTCCTCGGGTGAGGGTGCCGGCAGCCCGGCGAAGGCGCTGGCCGCATCGGCGATCGCGATGCCGGCGACGACGGCAGCGGCCGAGGAGCCCATCCCGCGGGAGTGGGCGATGACGTTGTCGCACCCCAGGCTGATCCGGTCAGCGGTCTCAACACCGCGGGCGGCGAGCACCTCGCGCATGACCCGCAGGATGAGGTGGTCCTGATCTGTCGGGACCACCCCGGCGCCCTCACCGGTGATGCGCACGCAGTCGCTGGGATCGACCGGCCCGTCGTGCAGGCGGGCGCGGACGGTGTCGCGGATGTCAAGCGCGATGCCGAAGCTGTCATACCCGGCCCCGAGGTTGGCCGAGGTGGCAGGCACGGTGACCTCGACCTCGGCGACGGCCTGCGGGGCGACCGGTGCGGTGCTCGTCATCATGCGTCCTCGAGTCCGAGCTCGCGGGCAGCCGAGACCGCATCGACCGGCACCCGGGTGGGAGTCAGATCGGAGCCGTCAGCGGTGTGCAGCGCCCACTGCGGATCCTTGAGCCCGTGTCCGGTCACGGTGCACACGATGCGCGCACCGGCCGGGATCTCACCGGCCTTAGCCTGCTGCAGGAGGCCTGCGATCGAGGCGGCGGAGCCGGGTTCGACGAAGATGCCCTCGGTCGAGGACAGCAGCCGGTGGGCAGCGAGGATCTCCTCGTCGGTGACGGCCTTGATGACGCCGCCGGATTCCTCGCGCGCGGCGATCGCCTGATCCCACGAGGCGGGGTTGCCGATCCGGATGGCGGTCGCGACGGTCTCCGGGTCATCGACCGGATGGCCCTTGACGAGCGGGGCGGCGCCGGCGGCCTGGAAGCCCCACATGCGCGGGGTCGCAGTCGCCAGACCGGCGGCGGCGTATTCGCGATAGCCCTTCCAGTAGGCGGTGATGTTGCCGGCGTTGCCGACGGGCAGCACATGGATGTCCGGGGCGTCGCCGAGAGCGTCGACGATCTCGAAAGAAGCGGTCTTCTGGCCCTCGATACGGTCGGGGTTGACCGAGTTGACGAGGTGGACCGGGTAGGCCTCTGAGAGCTTGCGGCACAGGGTCAGGCAGTCATCGAAGTTGCCGTCGACTTCGAGCAGCTCGGCACCGTGGGCGACGGCCTGGCTCATCTTGCCGACTGCGATCTTGCCGGCCGGCACGAGCACCGCACACGTCAGCCCGGCCTTCGTCGCATACGCGGCTGCCGAGGCCGAGGTGTTGCCGGTCGAGGCGCAGATGACGGCCTTGGCACCATAGGCGACGGCCTTCGAGATCGCCATCGTCATGCCGCGGTCCTTGAACGACCCGGTCGGGTTCATGCCCTCGTACTTGACCCACACCTCGGCGCCGGTGCGCTCGGAGAGCTTCTCGGCGTGGATGAGCGGGGTGCCGCCCTCGCCGAGGGTGACGGCGCGGGATTCAGCGGCGATGTCGAGGAAGTCGCGGTACTCCTCGATGACGCCCTGCCACTGGTGGCGGTGGGCAGCGGTCATGGGGTCTCCTTCACGGGATGGTTCGGTGCCGGTGGGCCCGGCTCAGTGGCCTTCGATGCGCAGGACGGACTTGAGCTCGTTGACGGCGTCGAGGGCGACGGCGCGCTCAACCGTTTTGGCCAGCGCGGCATCGGTGCCCGAATGGGTGGCGATGACGAGCTTGGCGCGCTGCGGGGCGTCGTCGTCGGTGGGCTCGAGCTGGGTCTGCTGCATGAGCTCGATCGAGGTGCCCTCCTCGGCGAAGACCTGCGAGATCTGGGCGAGAACACCCGGGCGGTCGAAGACGTCGAAGGTGATCTGGTAGCGGGTGCGGATCGCGGAGATCGGCAGGACCGGCAGCCGGTTGCCGATCGAACGGCGGGCCTGGCCGGTGCCGCCGAGGACCTTGCGGCGTGCGGTCGAGACGATGTCGCCCAGGACTGCCGAGGCGGTCGGTGCGCCGCCAGCACCCTGGCCGTAGAACATCAGCGAGCCTGCGGCTTCGGCTTCAACGAAGACGGCGTTGAACGCCCCGCCGACGCTGGCCAGCGCGTGGTCCTTGGGCAGCAGTGCCGGGTAGACGCGGGCGGAGACGCCTGGGCCGGCCGGTGAGTCTTCGATGGTTTCGCAGATCGCCAGCAGCTTGATGGTGAAGCCCTGCGCGGAGGCGGTCTCGACCATGTCGGCGGTGACGCCGGTGATGCCCTCGACATGGACGTCGTCGATGCTCACGCGGGTGTGGAAGGCAAGAGAGGCGAGGATCGCGGCCTTGGCGGCTGCGTCGTGGCCGCCGATGTCGGCAGTCGGATCGGCTTCGGCGTACCCGAGTTCCTGGGCGGTGGCCAGGGCGTGGTCGAAGTCCCAGCCCTCCTTCTCCATTTGGTCGAGGATGTAGTTCGTCGTGCCGTTGACGATGCCGAGCACGCGGGTGATGCGGTCACCGGCGAGGGAGTTGACGACCGGGCGGATGATCGGGATCGCACCGGCGACAGCGGCCTCGTGCTCCAGGCGCACTTCAGCGTCTTCGGCGGCGGCGAGCAGCTCGGAGTAGTCGCTGGCCAGCAGCGCCTTGTTCGCCGTCACGACCGAGGCGCCGGAGCGCAGGGCTGTGAGGATGAGTTCGCGGGCCGGTTCGTGGCCGCCCATGAGCTCGACGACGATGTCGGCTCCTTCGATTGCGGCAGCGGCGTCGGTGGTGAGCAGCTCGGACGGGATGCCGGGGCGGTCCTTGCCGGCGTCGCGCACGGCGACGGCCGAGATCTCCAGCGGGGCGCCGATGCGGGCTTCGAGGTCGGCCGCGTTGCCGAGGATGCGGGTGGCGACTTCGGTGCCGACGACACCGCAGCCGAGCATGGCAACCTTGAGGGGTTTCATCGTGTGGTGCTCCTTCTTTCGTGGGGCGCGAGCTCGTCAGTGGACTCGGGTGCCTGGACGTCTGCGTCAGCGGCCGACGGGCTGAAGCCGGTGTCCCAGGCGAGGATGTCGGCATGGGATTCGGGTCGGACGACCCAGCCGAGCTGCTCACCGTCGACGGCAAGCACACCTGGGCGCGGGACGTGGTTGTAGTTCGATGACAGCGACCGGCAGTAGGCGCCGGTGTCCGGGACGGCGATGAGGTCGCCGCGGGTGACGTCATTGGGCAGGTATTCGTCGCGGACGATGATGTCGCCGCTTTCGCAGTGCTTGCCGACGACGCGCACGACTGCCGGTTCGCTGGCGGAGTCGCGGTTGGCCAGGGTGCAGGAGTAGTCGGCGTCGTAGAGGGCGGTCCGGATGTTGTCGCTCATGCCGCCGTCGACAGCGACGTAGAGCCGCTCCCCTGACCCGGTTTCGACGACCTTGGTGCTGCCGACGGTGTAGAGGGTGAAGATCGACGGCCCGGAGATCGCCCGGCCCGGCTCGAAGGACACCGCCGGCAGCGTCGAGCCGGTGGCCTCACAAGCGGAGGCGACGACGGAGGCGAGCCGTCTGGCCATCTCGGTGAAGGTCAGCGGGGTGTCCTGGGAGGTGTAGCGGATGCCGAAGCCGCCGCCGAGGTCGACCTCGGGCAGGTCGATGCCGAGTTCGTCGAGGATGCGGGCGCGCAGCTCGATGATCCGGGTGGCGGCGATGTCGAAGCCGGAGGATTCGAAGATCTGCGAGCCGATGTGGCTGTGCAGGCCGATGAAGTCGAGGTCCTCGCTGGCAGCGATCCGCTGCGCGGCGTCGAAGGCGTCACCGCTGTGCAGGGACAGGCCGAACTTCTGGTCCTCGTGTGCGGTGGCGATGAAGTCATGGGTGTGGGCTTCGACGCCGACGGTGACGCGCAGCATGACCGGGGCGCGGACACCTCGGGCGCGGGCGGCAGCGGCGACCCGCGGGATCTCGTCGAAGGAGTCGAGCACGATGCGGCCGATCCCCCAGTCGAGGGCGAAGGCGATCTCCTCATCGGATTTGTTGTTGCCGTGCAGCCCGACGGTGCGCGGGTCGACGCCGGCGCGGTGGGCAACCATGAGCTCGCCGAGGGTGCAGGTGTCGATGCCCATTCCTTCGCCTGCGACCCAGTCGGCGACAGCGGTGCACAGGAAGGACTTGCCGGCGTAGTAGGCCTTCGCCTCGGTGCCGATCGCGGCGAACGCCTCGGAGAAGGCGGTGACGAAGTCAGCGGCCCGGTGCTTGAGGTCGGCGACGTCGAGGACGTACAGCGGTGAGCCGTACGTCTCGGCGAGCTCAGTGACGCGGTGACCGGCGATGGTGAGCTCGCCGCCTGGGGTCTTGTCAACGCTGCGCGACCACAGCGAGGGCATGAGCGCATTGACGTCATTGGGGTACGGCAGCCACACCGGTGGTGGGGTGGCATGCAGGATGCCGGCGATATGGGCTGGCATTACATCCGCTCCGGGGCGCTGACGCCGAGCAGGCGCAGGCCGTTGCGCAGCACGGTCGCGGTCGCGAGGTCGAGGACCAGGCGCGAGGAGTGAACCGGTTCGATGTCCTCACCGGCGCGCGGGGTGACACGGCAGCTGTCGTACCACTTGTGGAAGGTGCCGGCGAGGCTTTCGAGGTAGCGGGCCACCCGGTGGGGTTCGCGCAGCTCAGCGGCCTGGGCGACGACACGCGGGAAGTCGGCCAGGGCGGCCAACAGTGCTGCCTCGGTGGCATGCGCCAGTGTTGAGGCGTCGAAGGCCTCGGTGGTGATGCCGGCGGCCTCGGCGTTGCGGGCGACCGACTGCGAGCGGGCGTGGGCGTACTGGACGTAGTAGACCGGGTTGTCGTTGCTGGCGCTGCGCAGCACCTCGGGGTCCAGGGTCAGCGGCGAGTCGGCCGGCTGGCGGGCCAGTGAGTAGCGCACGGCATCGCGGCCGAGCCAGTTGATGATGTCGCGCAGCTCGATGATGTTGCCGGCGCGCTTGGACAGCTTGGCGCCGTTGACCTTGATGAGCTGGCCGATGAGCACCTCGATGTTCTTCTCGGGGTCATCGCCGGCAGCTGCTGCGATCGCCTTGAGCCGGCCGACGTAGCCGTGGTGGTCGGCGCCGAGGAGGTAGATCTTTTCGATGAAGCCGCGGTCCTTCTTATCCAGATAGTACGCGGCGTCGGCGGCGAAGTAGGTGGGGTTGCCGTCAGCGCGGATGAGCACGCGGTCCTTGTCGTCGCCGAACTCGGTGGTGCGCAGCCAGACCGCCCCGCCCTCGTCGTAGACGTGGCCCTGTTCGCGCAGCCGGTTGACCGCCTCGGTCACGGCGTTGGAGTTGTGCAGGCTGGCTTCGGAGAACCACACGTCGAAGCTGACGTCGAAGTCGGCGAGTGTGTCGCGGATGTCGGCCATCTGCAGTTCGTAGGCGCGGGCGCGCAGGCGGGCGCGCACGTCATCGGGGATGACGGCCGGTGCCGGTTCCTCAGGGTCGGATTCGGGCACCTGTGCGGTGGCCTTGACCTCGGCGGTGAGCTCCGGGTCCTGGGCGGCGATGGTCTCGGCGATCTCGGTGACGTAGCCGCCGGGGTAGCCTCCAGCAGGCACGTTGCGGCCGAGCATGCGGGCGACGACGGAGTCGGCGAAGACGTCCATCTGGGCGCCGGCGTCGTTGATGTAGTACTCGGCGGTGACGTTCGCGCCAGCAGCGGCGAGCACGCGGGCGATCGCATCGCCAAGGGCTGCCCAGCGGGTGTGGCCGAGGTGCAGAGGGCCGGTCGGGTTGGCGGAGACGAACTCCATATTGATGATGTGACCGGCAAGCGTCTTGGTGCGGCCGTAGTCGTCACCGGCGGTGACGATGTCAGCAGCCAGCGCACCGGCGGCACCGGCTGCCAAGGTGATGTTGATGAATCCCGGGCCGGCCACCTCGGCGGTGTCGATGCCCTCATCGGCCGCCAGCACCTCGGCGATCTCGGTGGCCAGATCCCGTGGGTTGAGCCCGGCCTTCTTCGCCGTCTGCAGTGCCACGTTGGAAGACCAGTCGCCGTGGGCGCGGTTCTTCGGTCGCTCGACGACGAGTCGGGCGGGTGCTTCGATGGCGTAGCCGTGCTGCATGTTCAGCTGGCCGATGGCAGAGCGGATGGCTTCTTTGAGCTGTTCGGGAGTCACGTGCTTAGCGTATTACCTTGCCCGTGGCTAAGCGACTTGAGGCCCGCTATTCGGTATCGGTGTGAGCGGGGCGACATGTCCTGCCGGCAGCTGACAGGCAGCGGGGACGAAGCAGGCCCGCCACCTGGATTTCCAGGTGACGGGCCTGATGTCGCGCCCGCGACAGGATTCGAACCTACGACCTTCTGCTCCGGAGGCAGACGCTCTATCCGCTGAGCTACGCGGGCTGGCAACTCGACAATACTAGCACTCATGTGCGCTGTCACGCGCACCGGTGACTGGTGAGCCGAGCCACGATGCCGCGGCGCTGTCGGGCAGCGACGCGGCGGTGGGTCAGTGCGTCACTGGCCCTTGATCTTGTCGCGGGCCGGGACGTACTCCCAGTGCCACGGCTCGTACTTCGAGGTCTTCGCCCAGGCGGGGTTCTCCCAGCCGTACTCCTTGCCGTGCTTGACGAGCCAGTTGTACTGCTCGCCCGAGGCGCTGGCGGCACCGCCGCCGAAGTCGAGGGCCACACCCCAGCCGTGCATCGAGGTGCCGGGGCGGGCGGCCAGGCCGGGCTTGCGGCCGGCGACCGAGACCTGGGACTCGAGCGTGCGGTAGGAGTCGGTGATGGCCATGTCCTTGCCGGTCTCGGCCTTGAACGCGGCGTTCATCTCAGCGAAGGCGACAGCGGCGTCTGCGCGCAGCTTGTGCTTGCCGATGCCGACGTCGCACAGGTAGTCATCGGGAACCTGGCCGTTGCTGTAGTCACCGGAGGGTGCTTCACCGGAGCAGCCGGGCAGCACGGTGCGGGTGACGGAGCGCGAGGCGGCCTCGGCGTCGCGATCCTTCTTGGCGCTCGGCACGCCGCCGGCGTAGTTCTGGGTGCCGGACTCGTTGCCGGCGGAGCTGACGTTCGTCTGGACCGATTCGGCTCCGACGACGTTGGTCGCTGCGGCGTCGAGGGTGCTGCCGGCGGCGACCTGGTCCTGCGTGGAGGTGTTGCCGATGAGCAGCATCGCGGCGATGGCGCTACCGGCGACGGAGACCGAGGCCATGGCCGAGACAGTTGCCAGGCGGCGGCGCTTGTAGGAGCGCACGAGCGAGCCATCGGATCCGCGGTAGGCCACGGCACCGGCTCCGACCTTGCGCGTGCGGGAGGCAGGCGGGGTCAGAGCGCTGTCAGCGGTGCTGGTGGCGCGGTTCGGGTGGGTGCCTGGGATGCGGAAGGATGCACGTAGTGTGCGGTTCGCGTTCTCCTGCTCCCGGCGTTCGCGGCGAGTCATGGCGACCGATGGTGTCGGCTCCTGTGCCACTACTCATCTCCCAACTGTCTCTACTGCAAAATCTGTCGTGGTGCTGTCACACCTCTGTGCCGCAGCCGTGTTGTCACGGCGACCGACCACATGTCACAGCACTATAACGACAATGTTACGAGTTGTCATGTCGCTCGCCGCCCGCGCATCACCCGTGCGGGCGATTCACCCGATTACAGCGCGCATGCGCGTACACGGTCTCATATCAGGCGCACATACGCCGAAAATTCTTTCGTCGGCGCATCGCCACGAGTGTCGATATGTAACAGAACTGTTGTGTTGTCCCTCGTCTCAGTCACGCCCGGGCCATACGTCGGCGACTGGCGACTCCACTGTTGTTTCACTTCTGCTATTTCACTCGATTCCGGTGCAGGCGCCGCAGAATCAGTCGACCCTGCGCACCCGCGGAGCACGCTGCATGACATCGTGCACCTCGCCGACGAGTTCCTCGATGACGTCTTCGAGGAACAGGATGCCGACGGTGCGATGGTTCTCGTCGAGCACCCGGCCGACGTGGTGTCCTGCCTGCTGCATCGAATCGAGGGAGTCCTCGATCTCGTCGGCAGCGCGCAGCGTCACCAGCGAACGGAAGCGCTTATCAGGGATCTCGGAGGCATAGTCGTCCTCCGTGTCGGCGTAGAGCACATCCTTGACGTGGATGTAGCCGCCGGGCTCCCCGTCGCTGTCAAGGATGATGTAGCGCGAGAAGCCGGTGCGGGCGACCAGCTGCTCGATATGCGCAGGTGTGACATCCTCGGCCACGGTGACGACACGGTCCATCGGAACCATGACGTCCCCGATGGTCTTGTCGGAGAACTCCAGGGCGCCCTTGAGCAGCCCGGTGTCATCGCTCAGCAGTCCCTCGCGCTGGGACTCGGCGACGATCGACTGCACTTCCTCGATCGTGTAGGCGGCGTTGACGTCGTCGCGCGGTTCGACCCCCATGAGCTTGAGGATCCGGTTGGCGAACGCGTTCATCGGGCGGATGACGAAGCCGAAGATGCGGGCCAGCACCACCAGCGGCGGGGCGAGCAGCACGGCCGCCTGCTGGGAGACGGCGAGCGCGATGTTCTTCGGGATCATCTCGCCGACGACGACGTGCAGGTACGTCACCACCGACAGCGCGATGATGAAGGCGATGGGCCCGGAGAGCGCCTCGGGCACGCCGAGGAAGCTCATCGGGCCGACGAGCAGGTGGTGAATCGCCGGTTCTGCGACATTGCCCAGCAGCAGTGAGCACACAGTGATGCCCAGCTGGCAGATCGCCAGCATGAGCGAGACGTGCTCCATGGCGAACAGCGTCGTCTTCGCTGCCTTCGATCCCTCTTCGGCCTTCGGCTCGATCTGCGAGCGCTTGGCCGAGACGATGCCGAACTCCGCGGCCACGAAGAAGGCGTTGCCCAGCAGCAGGACGACGAGCCACACGAGACCCAGCCAATCGCTCATGGCTGACCTCCTGCGCTCGAGTCTCCGACCGGCCAGGAGCTCTCATCCCACTCGACGGTGGTGTAGTCCGGGCGCAGCCGCAGGCGTTCGATGCGCCGGCCGTGCAGGCGCTCGACAGTCAGGGTGGCGTCTTCGATGCGGACGGTGTCGCCGACTTCGGGGATCCGACCGAGCTCCATGAGCACGAAGCCTGCCACCGTTTCGTAGTCGGGGTCTTCGGGGATCTCGACGCCGATGATGCCGGCGACCTCATCGGGGCGCAGCCGTCCGGGGATGATCCACGAACCGTCTCGGGCCGGCCGGACGGTCACCGAGAGCCGGTCGTGTTCGTCGACGACCTCGCCGACGAGCTCCTCGACGACGTCTTCCAAGGTCACGACACCGGCGGTGCCGCCGTATTCGTCGACGACGACGGCCATCTGGGTGCCGCGCGAGCGCAGCTCCATGAGCAGAGGATCGAGGGCAAGGGTCTCGGGGAACTCGGCGACCTCGGTCATAAGGCCTGCGGCGTAGGCATCGGCGCGGTTGGCCAGCGGTACGGCCACGGCCTGCTTGATGTGCACGACGCCTTCGATCTCGTCGCGGGACTCGCCGGTGACGGGGAACCGGGAGAATCCGGTCGAGCGGGCAAGTTCGACGATCTCAGCAGCAGTCGTCTCACGTTTGACGGTGACCATCCGTGTGCGCGGGGTCATGACGTCTTCGGCGGTGCGTTGGGAGAAGCTGAGTGTGCGCGTGAGCAGATCGGCGGTCTGCTCATTCATCGTGCCCTCCTGGGCCGAGTGCCGCACGAGCGCGGTGAGCTCATCGGCCGAGCGGCCGGCCGAGCCCTCCTCCTGCGGTTCGATGCCCATCGCCAGCAGCGCCTTATTCGCCGTGCCGTTGAGGACGGCGATGATCGGGCGGAAGGCAATGGAGAAGAAGTACTGCAGCGGGACGAAGATCTTGCCGGTCTTGAGCGGTGAAGATATCGCCATGTTCTTCGGCACGAGCTCACCGACGACCATCGACAGCAGGGTCGATATGAGTAGCGCGATCGTCAGGGACATACTGCCGGAGGCGCCCTCGGACAACCCGAGGGCATGCAGGGGCCCGCGCAGCAGCGCACCGAGTGAGGGCTCCATGAGATAGCCGGTCAGCAGGGTCGTGATCGTGATGCCGACCTGGGCTGCAGAGAGCTGAGTTGAGAGGTGTGTGATGCCCTTGCGCAGGTACTTCGAGCCGCGATCGCCGCGCGCGACGGCCTCATCGACGGTGTGCTTGTCAAGGGTGAGGAGAGAGAACTCGGCTGCGACGAACACGCCGGTGCCGAGGATGAGGAGCAGGGCGAGTGCGAGGAGTAGCCATTCCATCAGCGGCTGTCCCCTGCCGACAGGTGACCGTGAACGGCGCGCACGCGCCGGGTGGAGCTTCGCATCAGCAGGGCCGCGTCACGCGCGGCGGGGCTGATGCCAGGTATTCGGGGTTTATCGGGGCTGCCGGCTTCACGCCGGCTGGGACTGTCACTGGTCATGCGAGAAGTTTACCGTGCCCGAGGCGGTGGTCGCCATGTGCGGCGAGCACCGCCTCGGGTACGGGGCGAGTATCTCGGATGCCAGCCTGTTCACCAGGAGTGATGAACCGGCATGCCCTCCTGGTAGCCGGCCGCGGACTGGACGCCGACCTGGGCGCGCTCGGCGAATTCCGTGAGTGTGCGCGCACCCGCATACGTGCATGAGGAGCGGACTCCGGAAGTGATCTCATCGAGCAGGTCCTCGACACCGGGCCGGGCCGGGTCGACGAACATCTTTCCTGAGGAGATGCCCTCTTCGAACAGGCCCTTGCGGGCGCGGTCGAAGGCCGAGTCGCTCTGCGTGCGGGCGGCCACGGCGCGAGCTGAGGCCATCCCGAAGCTCTCCTTGTACTGGCGGCCGTCGGGGTCGACGAGCAGATCGCCGGGGCTCTCAAGGGTGCCGGCGAACCACGAGCCGATCATCACCTGGGAGGCACCGGCCACGAGTGCCAGGGCGACATCGCGCGGGTGCTTGACCCCGCCGTCTGCCCACACGTGGGCGCCGAGCTCGCGGGCAGCGGCTGCGCATTCGGCCACTGCGGAGAACTGCGGCCGGCCGACGGCGGTCATCATGCGGGTGGTGCACATCGCGCCCGGGCCCACACCGACCTTGACGATGGTGGCACCGGCCTCGACAAGGTCGCGGGTGCCGTCAGCGGTCACCGTGTTGCCGGCAACGATCGGCACGCCGAGCTCCAGGCCGCTGATGGCGGCCAGCACCTCGAGCATCTTCTCCTGGTGTCCGTGGGCGGTGTCGACGACGAGGACGTCAGCGCCGGCCGCGACGAGCGCCTGGGCGCGGGAGGCGACATCGCCGTTGACGCCGACGGCGGCGGCTACGCGCAGACGGCCCTGCTCATCGAGGGCCGGGGTGTAGATCGAGCAGCGCAGAATCGACTGCGCGGTCACCGCGCCGACGAGGGTCTGCCCGTCGACGACGGGCACGAAGTCCCGCCGCTGGGAGGTGAGCTCTTCGTAGACGCCGGCGAGCACCTCGCGGGTGGGGTCGTCGAGGCGGGAGGCCTGCACCGGCTCCTCGATCGGCTCCATCACTCGGTGCACGGAGGTGAACTGGTCGACACCGGTGAGCGAGGAGCGGGAGACAGTGCCGAGCACGCGGCTGTCGTCGTCGACGACCACGGCGTGGCCGTGGGCGCGCTTGGGCAGCAGGTGCAGGGCTGAGAGCACCGTGTCGTCGACCGACACGCGCACCGGGGTCTCGTAGACGGTATGGCGCTCCTTGATCCACCCGATCGTGGCGGCGGCCACCGGCAGCGGGATGTCCTGCGGCAGGACGGCCATGCCGCCGCGCCGGGCGATCGTCTCAGCCATCCGGCGCCCGGACACCGCTGTCATATTGCTCGCGATCAAGGGGATCGTCGTGCCGGTGCCGTCCGAGGTGGAGAGATCGACTTCGAAACGCGATGCCACCGACGACCGGCGCGGGACGAGGAAGACATCGGAGTACGTCAGGTCATGTGGAGGATGTTCCGTGAGAAAACGCATAGCACCAGTGTCCCTTTCAGACGGGAGATTGTCGCGCGGAAGCGCTAATATTGTGCCAAACCGTCTAATATCCAGATAAGGAAGAGGGCGATTCCCGCCGTGTCGGAACAGACCAGCACCCGCAGCGTCGAAGACTTCGGGTCAAACGAATGGCTTGTCGAAGAGCTGTATGAGCAGTACCAGGCGGACAAGAACTCAGTGGACAAGTCATGGTGGCCGTTTTTCGAGAAGTTCGAGAACGGCGACGGATCGGCCGGTTCCGGCGGCGGTTCGAAGCCCTCTGCGCAGAAGCCATCTGAGAAGAGGATCCAGAAGAGGTCCGGCGACGACGTCAGCGCCCACCAGGACACCGGCGCTGCGAAGGACGCCCCCGCCAAGGAGAAGCAGATCAGCTCCACCGAGCAGAAGGGTGTCACGCCCTCGGTCACGGAGTCGGAGACCCAGAAGGCGGAGTCGAAGTCCGCTGCGGCTGCCCGCAAGCGGTCGACCACCTCGGCAGCGAAGCCGGCGAACAACGAGACCAGCGAGGACGAGGTCGTCAAGCTGCGCGGACCGGCCAAGCTCATCGCCCAGAACATGGACGAGTCGCTGTCGGTTCCGACCGCCACCTCGGTGCGTTCGCTGCCGGCCAAGGCGCTCATCGACAACCGCATCGTCATCAACTCCCACCTCAAGCGCACCCGCGGCGGCAAGGTGTCGTTCACGCACCTCATCGGCTACGCCGTCATCCGTGCGCTCAAGGCCAACCCGAACCAGAACGTCTACTACGACATCCAGGACGACAAGCCGGTGATGGTCAAGCCCGGCCACATCAACTTCGGCCTGGCCATCGACGTGCCCAAGAAGGACGGCACCCGCTCGCTGCTGGTGCCCAACGTCAAGAAGGCCGAGACGCTGTCGTTCAAGGAGTTCGTCGACGCCTACGACGACCTCGTCGACCGTGCCCGCGAAGGCAAGCTCACCGCTGACGACTTCGCCGGCACCACCGTCTCGCTGACGAACCCCGGCGGCATCGGCACCGTGCACTCAGTCCCGCGCTTGACCAAGGGCCAGGGCTGCATCATCGGCGTCGGCGCGCTGACCTACCCGGCCGAGTACCAGGGCGCCAGCCAGGAGACCATCAACCGCCTGGCGATCTCGAAAATCCTCACCCTGACCTCGACCTATGACCACCGTGTCATCCAGGGTGCCGGCTCCGGTGAGTTCCTGCGCACCGTGCACGAGTACCTGCTCGGCAAGGACGGCTTCTACGACGACGTCTTCGCCTCGCTGCGCCTGCCCTACGAGCCGGTGCGCTGGGTGCCCGATGTCGACACCGGCGACCAGGACGACGTCAACAAGACCGCCCGCGTCATCGAACTCATCGACGCCTACCGCAACCGCGGCCACCTCATGGCCAACACCGATCCGCTCGTCTACCGGCAGCGCTCGCACCCGGATCTCGACATCAACCAGCACGGCCTGACGCTGTGGGATCTGGAGCGGATGTTCCCGACCGGCGGATTCGGCGGCAAGCCGATCATGCCGCTGCGCGACATCCTCGGACTGCTGCGCGACTCGTACTGCCGCACCACCGGCATCGAATACATGTACATCTCCGATCCGGCCCAGCGCCGCTGGTTCCAGGAGCGCCTGGAGGTTCCGCACGAGGAGCTCACCCGCGCTGAGCAGGGCCACATCCTCGGCCGCCTCAACGCCGCTGAGGCCTTCGAGACCTTCCTGCAGACGAAGTACATCGGCCAGAAGCGCTTCTCGCTCGAAGGCGGCGAGTCGGCGATCGTGCTGCTCGACGAGGTCCTCAACCAGGCCGCTGATGTCGGCATGGACGAGGTCACCATCGGCATGGCCCACCGCGGCCGCCTCAACGTGCTGGCCAACATCGCCGGCAAGAGCTACACGCAGATCTTCCGCGAGTTCGACGGCACCATGGCCCCGGACAGCTTCCAGGGCTCCGGCGACGTGAAGTACCACCTCGGTGCCGAAGGCTCCTTCACCTCCCCGTCGGGCAACTCGACGAAGGTGCAGGTCGCTGCCAACCCGAGCCACCTGGAGACCGTCAACCCGGTGCTCGAGGGCATCACGCGTGCTAAGCAGGACGTCATCGACCAGGGCGAGGGTGGCTTCACTGTACTGCCGGTCCTCGTCCACGGCGATGCCGCTTTCGCCGGCCAGGGCGTCGTCGCTGAGACGCTGCACCTGTCGGAGCTGCGCGGCTACCGCACCGGCGGCACGATCCACGTCGTCATCAACAACCAGGTCGGCTTCACCACCCCGCCGGCCTCGGCCCGCTCGTCGTACTACTGCACCGATGTCGCCAAGATCATCAGCGCCCCGGTGCTGCACGTCAACGGCGATGACCCGGAGGCCGTCTACCGCGCCGCCCAGCTGGCGTTCGAGTACCGGCAGGAGTTCAACCGCGATGTCATCATCGACCTCGTGTGCTACCGCCGCCGCGGACACAACGAGGGCGACGACCCGTCGATGACCCAGCCGGTGATGTACTCGCTCATCGAGAAGAAGGGTTCGGTGCGCAAGCTCTACACCGAATCGCTCGTCGGCCGTGGCTGCATCACCGAGGACGAGGCGAAGGAAGCGCTCAAGGACTACCAGTCCAAGCTCGAATCCGCCTTCGCCGAGACCAAGGAAGCCGAGAAGGACAGCTCCGAGAAGGACACCACCTTCACCCAGGGCTACCAGCGACCCGACGACCTCGAGACCGACAACACCGTCAAGACGGCTGTGTCGAAGGAGATCGTCGAGCGCATCGGCTCGGTCCACACCGAGGTGCCCGAAGACTTCGAGGTGCACAAGAAGCTCAAGAGCCTGCTGGAGAAGCGCGAGGAGATGTCGCGCTCCGGCGGCATCGACTGGGGCTTCGCCGAGCTGCTGGCCTTCGGCTCGCTGCTCATGGAGGGCGTGCCGGTCCGGCTCGCCGGCCAGGACTCGCGCCGCGGCACCTTCACCCAGCGCCACTCGGTCATCATCGACCACCAGAACAGCAACGAGTGGACGCCGCTGTCGAACCTCAGCGACGACCAGGCGAAGTTCTGGGTCTACGACTCGCTGCTGAGCGAATACGCGGCGATGGGCTTCGAGTACGGCTACTCAGTCGAACGCAAGGACGCCCTCGTGTGCTGGGAGGCACAGTTCGGCGACTTCGCCCAGGGCGCCCAGTCCGTCATCGACGAGTACATCTCGTCCTCGGAGCAGAAATGGGCGCAGAACGGCGGCATCGTGCTGCTGCTCCCCCACGGCTTCGAAGGCCAGGGACCGGACCACTCCTCGGCTCGCATCGAGCGCTACCTGCAGCTGTGCGCGGAGAACAACATGACGGTGGCGATGCCCTCGAACGGCGCATCGTACTTCCACCTCCTGCGCCGCCACGCACACACACCCAACAAGCGCCCGCTCATCGTCTTCACCCCGAAGTCGATGCTGCGCCTCAAGGCCGCGGCCACCCAGGTCGAGCAGTTCACCTCCGGCAAGTTCGAGCCGGTCATCGCCGATGACTCCGTCGATGCCAAGCAGGTCGACCGCGTCATCATGGTCTCGGGCAAGCTGTACTGGGATTTGGTGGCCAAGCGCAAGAAGGCCGGAGACGACAAGACCGCGATCGTGCGCGTCGAGCAGCTCTACCCGCTTGAGGAAGATGCCATCGCCGAGGTGCTCGAGCAGTACGGCGACGCCGAGCTCATCTGGGCGCAGGAGGAGCCGGAGAACCAGGGCGCCTGGCCGTTCATGGCGCTCAACCTCGTGCCGGTGCTCGGCCGGGACGTCCGCGTCGTCGCCCGGACCTCCTCGGCCTCGCCTGCGACCGGACTCAAGCTCGTCCACGATGCTGAGCAGGCTGAGCTCATCGAGCGCGTCTTCGAGCGCTGAAGCGTGAGTATCCCGAAGTCCACTTCGATCGTCGTGGGCGGC
>NZ_JALXPM010000037.1:0-28929 GCF_025147615.1 Brevibacterium luteolum
ACCTGCACCGCACCCAAATCTCAGCAGCCGCAGAACCTCCCGCTGCAGGTCTTATGAAGCGCTAAGCTGAGCTCATCATGCCCGTCATCACCTTCATCCTGCTCGCCGTCTTCATCGGCGCACTGTCCCAGCGCGTGACAGGGATGGGCTTCGCGCTCGTCTCCGGGCCCTTCCTCATCCTCCTTCTCGACCCGATCTCCGGGGTCGTGCTCGTCAACATCGTCGGGCTCGTCTCCTGTGCCGTCGTCTTCGCCCGCACCTGGCGCGACGTCCACTGGGGCGCACTCAAGATCCTCGCCATCACCTCGGCGATCGGCACGATCCCCGGGGCCTGGCTGGCCTGGGCGATGCCCACCGCACCTCTGCAGGCCCTCATCGGTGCCATCGTCGTCATCGCCCTGGCAACCTCGATCGTCATCGGCCGCGTCGGCAAGGTGCTGCCGGTCAACACCGGCGGCATCGCCACCTCGGGGCTTGTCGCCGGGGTCATGAACGCCGCCTCCGGCGTCGGCGGCCCGGCCTTCAGCACCTATGCGGTGCTCACCCGCTGGGAGCAGCGCAGCTTCGCCGCGACGATGCAGCCGCTGCTGGCCATCGCCTCGGTCATGTCGATCATCGCCAAGGTCGCCTTCGACCGCACCGCGATCCCGCACCTCGGGCTCGGCCAGTGGCTCATGGTCTTCGCCGCCCTGGCCGCCGGACAGATCATCGGCGAGCTGACCGCCGAGCGCATCCCGGTCAAGGTTGCCCGCGTCGGCATGATCACCATCGCCTTGGCCGGCGGTGCCGCCACGCTCGTCAAGGGACTGGCGGGTCTGTGAGCTGAACCCCGCGCGCCGTATTCACGCGTGCTCCTCAGAGTGCACTAAGGTTCGCCGGTGATAATGGGGCAGTCAGCTGCACTCGTGATGGAAGAAGGATCGGACGGGGCATGGGATACGTCTTTCTCGGTTTGCTCATCATCGTCGGTTCACTCATGTTCTTCGGCTCCCGGCGCCAGAAGCTGCGCGAACGGGAGGAACAGGCAGAGGAGCTCAGCTTCGTCACCCAGTCCGCAGCCGAGGACGTCACGTCCTTCGGCGAAGAGGTCGCTGACCTCGACATCGTCACCACCGGCGCCGACCTCGACGAGGGCGGCCGCCAGGACTACCAGCGCGCCCTCGACGCCTACGACACCGCCAAGGAAACCCTGGATCGTGTGCAGAAGCCCGAAGACATCCGGCATGTGACCGAAGCGCTTGAAGACGGCCGCTACGCCGCCAAGTGCGTGCGTGCCCGCGTCAACGGCGAGCGGCTGCCCACCCGACGTCCGCCGTGCTTCTTCAACCCGCAGCATGGACCCTCGGTCGAGGAGATCGACTGGGCTCCCGTCGGCGGCCAGTTGCGCCCGGTGCCGGTGTGCGCGGCCGACGCTGAGCGCATCGCCGTCGGTGCTGAGCCTGCCGTGCGCAAGGTCGCCACTGCTGACGGGCTGGGCCGCCGCGCCTATTGGGAGGCCGGCCCGAGCTACGCCGAATACAACCGCGGCTACTTCAACTCCTACGCCGGCTCCGGCCTGCTTCCCGGCATCCTCATGGGCGCTATGCTCTTCAACGGCTTCGGCCACGGCTGGGACGGCTCCTACGCTGACGGCTTCAACGACGGCATGAACGCTGACCCCGGCGGCATGGACGGCGGTGACGCCGGAGGCTTCGACGGTGGAGGCTTCGGTGACGGAGGCGGCTTCGGCGATGGCGGTGGCTTCGGCGACTTCGACTTCGGGTTCTGATCCGTGGAGACTGTCGAGATCAGCTCCGGCGATATCCGCCTCGGTCAGCTGCTCAAGCTCCACGGCGTTGCCGAGCACGGCGTCATGGCCAAGGACATGATCGCGTCCGGCGATGTCCTCGTCAACGGCGAAGTCGATACGCGCCGCAGCGCCAAGATCGTCACCGGGGATGTCATCTCCGTCCCGGCTGCCGGCGTCGAGTTCACCGTCGCCCAGGCCCTGGAGCCTCCTGCGGTCAGCTGACCGGCCGGCAGCAGCACTGCCATCCCCTTTCTGACATTTCGCGCAGACTCGAGAATCGTCGAGTCTGCACGAAATGCACATTCAGCCGAGTTCAGGCGTGCGTTTCGTGTCGACTCGATGATCGAGCAGTCGACACGAACTGCACGCGGGTGCGTCTCAGCGGGTCAGCTCTGGCCCAGCGGTCCGGTCCATGCCCGGGGCATCCCACAGCGGTGACCACTTCGTCAGATCCTCTTCGAGGGGAACCTCGCCTTCGAGCAGGCCCTTGAGCTGGATCTCCAGGGCGTTGTCGCGTCGGTGCTGGCCGACCTGCACGAAGGGGTAGAAGGTGCCGCGCTTGTACAGGTAGACGATCGCGGCCGCGCGGCCGTCGGCGTCACGGAAGTACAGGGCGGTGCACAGCAGCATCGTGTCGAAGCCCTGGTTGACCAGCGCTGAGTTGATGGCGTGCATGTTCGTCGCCAGGTTCGAGATGTTCGCCTGGGCGTCGGTGATGACCTGCCAGGTGAAGCCGTAGCCGTCGTTGACCTGTTCGACGTCGCAGTCGGGGTCCTTGGCGATGAGCTCGCGGCTCTCCTGCTCGGCCTCGGCGAAGGCGCGGCCTTCGACCTCGCGGAAGCACACGGCGCCGACGCCAGTCGGGGTGAACGTCGAGGATGACTGCAGGGTCAGCGACACGTTCGGCAGCGCGAACAGGTCATCGAGGTTGGCTCGCTTCGGCTTGCTGCGGCCCAGAATCGCGTCGAGAAATCCCATGCGCTCAGTCTACGAGTCCGGTGCCGAGGTGTGGAACCAGCGGTGAGGTCATGACGGGCGGGAGAGTTGGCCGGAGATCTTGTTCAGCTGCTCCAGGCGCTTCTCCAGGCTCGGGTGGGTGGAGAACCACTGGCGGACGTCGCGGCCGTTGATGGCCGGGACGAGCGCGAGGTGGTTGGCGCTGGCGGTTTTGCGCAGGTCCTGCGAGGGGATCTGCGTCATCTGGCCGCTGATCTTCACCAGTGCCGAGGCGAGTGTCGATGGCTGGCCGGTGAGGATCGCGGCAGCACGGTCAGCGGCCAGCTCCCGGTAGCGGGAGAGCACGCGGATGAGCACGAAGCTGAGTGCGTAGACAACAGCACCGACGATCATCATCGCCAGCATCACCGGCAGGCCGTTGTTGTTGCGGCTGCGTCCGCCGGTGTAGAAGCCTGCGCGCACCATGAGCGAGGCGACGACGCCGGTGACACCGGCAACCGTCATGACGGTGACGTCGCGGTGGGCGACGTGGGAGAGCTCGTGGGCCAGGACGAGCTCGACTTCCTTGGGTTCCAGGGTGTCGAGGAGACCGCGGGTGACGCAGACGACCGAGTGCTTCGGCGACCGGCCGGTGGCAAAGGCGTTGGGCACCGGCGAATCGGAGTACGCCACCCGCGGTTTGACGGTGTCGGACAGCTGGCACAGCCGGTCGACGATGACATGCAGTTCGGGCGCCTGTTCGGGTGTGACAATCCGGGCGCCCATCGCCTTCAACGCGATCGAATCGGAGAAGTACCACTGGAAGAAGAAGGCGCCTGCGCTGACGATCACCGCGATGACGACTCCGCCTGGGCTGCGGCCCAGGATGTACCAGATCGCCACCATGAGCAGCACGAAGATGAGGCCATTGAGGAACATGGCCGTGCTCATCCGGAATGTCAGCCCGTGGTCTTTGACGAAACGGTTCTTCATAGTCCTTCTGCCTTGCTGCTGTGCCAACGGCCGGTTCTGCTCAGCCCTGAGGGCCGGGGGAGTCCAGGTCAGGGATCAGGCCAGAGCCGTCGACCAGCTGTCGGATGTCGTCGATGCTCGCATCAGCGAACGGGACGACGATGTCGGAGGTGCCGAGGAAGTCATCTGCCACGGGCGTGCCGTGGGAGAGGATGTAGGAGCGCAGGTCGTGAAGCGCGGCACTCGTCTGCTCCTCATCTCCGGACTGCACGGCCTGCTCGACCTTGTCGTCATAGGCCTGGAGGGCGTCCTGTTCGACGTCGGCGACGTCGAACTGGCCTTCGCCCATGATGCGCACGATCATGATCAGCCCTCCTGCCGGGGGTTCTCAGCCGAGGCCTGCGAGTCGGCGGTCTCTGCGTCGACGGGGGCCTCGCGGGTGATCTCCGGGCGGTTCGACTGGCCGCTGGGCAGACCGTCGCGCAGTCGGGCGAGCTCCATCTCGACATCGCTGTCGCTGGAGAGTGCGTTGAGCTGGGCGTCGATGTCGTCATGCGGGGCACCGGTCGGATCGTCGAGCGCACCGGAGGCCAGCAGCTCGTCCATCGCACCGGCGCGAGCCTGCAGCTGCGCGGTCTTGTCCTCGGCGCGCTGGATCGCCAGACCGACATCGCCGAATTCCTCGGAGATTCCCGAGTATGCCTCGCTGATCTTGGTCTGGGCTTCTGCGGCGTTGTAGTTGGCCTTGAGGGTCTCCTTGCGGGTGCGGAAGGAGTCGACCTTGGCCTGCAGGCGCTGCGAGGCCGTCGTGAGCTTCTGCTCCTCGGCCTGCAGCTTCTGGTGCTGGGTCTGCAGGTCGCCGATCTGCTGCTGCAGGCCTGACTTGCGCGTCAGCGCCTCACGGGCGAGATCCTCGCGACCGACTTCCAGGGCCTTCTGCGCCTGGGACTGCAGCTTGTCCTGCTGCTTCTCCAGCTGACCGATCTGCAGCTCAAGACGCTTGCGGCTCGTGGCCACATCGGCGACGCCGCGGCGCACCTTCTGCAGCAGCTCGAGCTGCTTCTGGTACGAGTAGTCCAGCGTCTCGTTGGGATTCTCGGCCTTGTCCAGGGCCGAGTTGGCCTTGGCGCCGAAGATCATCTTGATGCGTTTGAAAATGCTCATCCCGGGGAGTCTCCTTCGAGCTCAAGCTCAGTTCTGCGTTCCCCCTCACTCTACTGCGTGAAATTGGAAAAAGCTTGAGTCGGATCGGCCTGAATGCCAGGCCCCGGGCGGGTTCTGTGGAGTTGAATGACGCGGCGCCACCGGCACGCTGCAGCCGGATTCATCTGCCGGATCATCCCGGCCTCATCCGGCTGCTTTCCGGCGCACCGGCGGCGCGCACCATCAGCGGGAGAAGCGCTTGCGGTTGGCCTCCTCCACCTCCGAGTACTGCACGCCGGCAGCCGAGAGGGCGTCGCGGATGCTCTCGATGCTCTCCTGCACCTGCCGCTGCACGACCTCCCATTCGCCAGCCAGCTGCTGGAAGCTCTCAGCGGCACCGCCGCGCCATGAGTTCTCCAGACTGCGCAGGTGGCTCATGAGGCTGGCCGCCTCATTGTGCAGGACCGTGCATGATTCCCGCGTGCGCGTGACAGTGGCTTCGATCTCCTGGGCATCGACCTGAATGACAGCCATCCCCGGCTCCTTTCCTGTGGTGAGAATTGCTGTCCTCCATTCCACGGGAGAGCACCACGGGTCACCACACGACAACGGCCGGGTGTGGACAGCGTCTCGTGTCCACACCCGGCCGCGCGATCGTGTCAGCTGCTGTTCACAGCAGGCTGCCGGTCACTTCGCCAGCAGCGTCGTGTCGATCTCCTGCTCCTGGCCACCGCGCACCAGGGTGATCTTGACCGTCTGGCCCACCGCATGGGAGCGGATGAGCGCCTGCAGTGCGACTGCGTTGTTCACCTGGGTGCCGTCGACCGCGGTGATCTCGTCATCGGCCTGGATCCCGGCCTGCTCGGCAGCCGAGCCGCCCTGCACCTCGGTGACCTTCGCAGCACCGCGGGCGATGCCGTTGTGATCGACCTGGGAGTCCTGCACCGCCACGCCGAGCGCGGCGTGCTCGGCCTGGCCGTTCTGGATGAGCTGGTCGGCGATGTTCTTGGCCTGAGCGACCGGGATGGCGAATCCGATGCCGATCGAACCGGCCTGGCCGCTCTGCTGGGCATCGCGCAGCGTTGCTGCCGAGGAGTTGACGCCGATGAGCTTGCCGTTGCCGTCGACGAGCGGGCCACCAGAGTTGCCCGGGTTGATCGCTGCATCGGTCTGGATGGCGTTGGTGATTGTCAGCGCCCCCTGCGGGTCCTCGGCGTCCTCACCGATGTTCTCGGTGGTCACAGGCCGGTTGAGCGCGGAGACGATGCCGGTGGTGACGGTGTCGGCCAGGCCGAGCGGGTTGCCCAGCGCCATGACCGGGTCGCCGACGCGCAGCTGGCTGTCATCGCCGAGCGGCAGCGGAGTCAGGCCCTCGGGGCTCTGGCGCAGCTTGAGGACGGCGATGTCGGTCTCGGGGTCGCGTCCGGCGATATCGGCCTCGACCGTGTCGCCGTTGTTGAAGACGACGTTGACCTGGCCGCCGGGGGTATCGGCTGCGGCGATGACGTGGTTGTTCGTCACGATGTGGCCAGCACCGTCGTACACGAAGCCCGAGCCCAGTCCGCGCACCTCACCGTTGACGCCGACCCGGATCGCAGCGACCGACTTCGAGGCGGTGTCGGCGATCGCTGCCCAGTCCGGGGTCTCCTGCGTGCGCTGCGGGGTGTTCTGCGGATCGGTCTGGGATTCCTGCTCCTGCCCGCCGAAAGCCTGCATGCCGTACATGGTGCCGGCACCCAGCGCGCCACCGAGCAGTACGGCCAGCAGCGTGAACAGGGTCAGCGAACCCCAGCCGGGACCGCGTCGCTCACGGCGTGCCGGGGCGGAATGCGGGCCTCCGTCGATGGGCCCGCCAGGAGGCGGTGTCTGTCCGCCGCCGAAGCCATAGCTCGGCGAGCCGGTGCCGGTTGCACTGCCAGTCGCTGTCGGTCCGCTGGCTGCGTTCGCACCCAGCCCACCACCGAGGCCGGTCCCAGCGCCGAACCCGGTTCCGGCTCCAGCCGCTGCTCCGGTTCCAGCACCGTGGCCGGGTCCGTCACTGCCGGGCCCCGAACCGACCGGCCCGCTGGGATGAGTACCGGGACGAGTGCCGGGCTGATGTGCCTGCGGTGCGCTCGCCGGGGCCTGCGGGAACGTGCGCGGGGGCTGGCTGGGCCGCGGCTCGGCTGCGGGCGGGAAGGGCCGACCGGCCGGGGTGCCCGCGCCGGAACCCTGACCGGAGACAGGACCAGAACCGTATCCGGAACCGGGCAGCTGGCTGGGCTGGGAGCCGTAGGAGGCCGTTGGTGAGGCGGGACGCAGAGGGTCGTCGCTGGTGGGGAAGGTGCGCCGGGTCTGCTGGGAGTGGCGGCCAGGCTGTGCCGGCCCGGTGGGGCGCTCATAGCCGTCAGCAGGGTGCTCAGGCGTGTGACTCATCAGTGTCCTTTCCTTGCGCTTCTGACGCAGCGGGGGTCTCGAGTGGGATCGGCAGGTCGACGCGGAAGGTCGCGCCGCCGCCGGGAGTGGGGTGGACGGTGATCCGGCCTTGGTGGGATTCGACGATCGCCTTGACGATCGACAAGCCCAGGCCGGAACCTCCGGTGTCACGGTTGCGGGAGGCATCGAGGCGGTAGAACCGCTCGAAGATGCGCGGGACGTCCTCCGCGTCGATGCCGTCGCCGTGGTCGCGGACCTCGAAGCGCACCCGGCCGGCGGGGAACCCGGCGAGCTTCTCGCTCACGCTCACACCCCCGGCTGCGGAGACGTCGGGGACGATTGTCTGCGCCGTGCCCGAGGCGGCGGTTCCGGTCTCGGAGGCAGCGGCGCTGCCGGTGGCCGGTCTGGTCTTGGGGTCGGTCCTGTCGGTCTTGTCGCGTTTGAAGATCCGCACCGGGCCGGTGACGAAACCAGGCGCCTTGGGCTTCGGATCCACCGCCTCGGGAGCGGGAGGCTCGGCCGGCACGCCGACGACGCCGACGGCGAACTCGATCGCCGTCTGCGGTGGGGTGTGGCGCACGGCATTGCCGGCGAGGTTGACGATGACCTGGCGCAGCTTGGCCTCTGAGCCGTAGATGACCGGGATGTTCTCATCAGCGTCGCCGCCGTCGAGGTCGATGAAGCTGATGTCGCGATCCGGGTCCTGGGCGGCGGCGTCGGCGGCGGCGTCGCGGACGATCGCGCAGATGTTGACCGGGCCGAGCTCTGCCTCACGGCGCTCATCGAGGCGGGCGAGGACGACGAGGTCTTCGACGAGCACGCCCATCCGCTTGGCTTCGGCTTCGATGCGGTCCATCGCCTGGCCGATGTGCTCAGGGTCCTTGAGTGCGCCCTGCCGGTAGAGCTCGGCATAACCGCGGATCGTCACAAGCGGGGTGCGCAGCTCATGGGAGGCATCCGACACGAACTGGCGGATGCGCTTCTCTGAACGCGTCTGGCCGTCGAAGGAGTCCTCGATGCGGCCGAGCATGGTGTTGAGCGCTGCTGAGAGTCGGCCGAGCTCAGTGTTGCGGGGATACTTCGACACACGCTGAGAGAGGTCGCCGGCGGCGATTCGCGAGGCGGTCTCCTCGATGTTCTTCAGCGGCCGGAAGGTGTTGGTGATCGCGAAGTAGCCGACGCCTGCCACCAGTGCCAGGGCGAGCAGGCCGATGCCGACCATGGTGTTGCGGGCTCGTTCGCTGATGCCGTCGACGTCCTTGTCAAAGGGCACGGCGACGGCGACGAGCCACGGGGTTCCTTCGACTTGGAGCGCGAGCGCCCGCCAATGCGAGGAGGTGCCCTCGACGGTGAAGGGGTGGCCGGCGCGCTCGCTGACGAGTGACTGATTGATATCGGGCAGGTACGGCACATTCGTCGGGTCCGGAGCGACTGGCTCGAAGGCGGTATTGCCGTCGTTCGAGTAGAACTGCACGTAATAGGAGCCGGGCAGCAGATTGCGCAGCGACTCCTCCTGCGGATTCGACTGCACCTGATCCCCGCCCTGCAGGGGTGCGGGCAGGAACACCTGCTCAGCGGCCTGAATCGCCAGGGCATCCGAGGCGCTGATGAGCCGCTCATCGGTGCGCTCGATGAGGCTGGCGCGGAGGTTCTCGAGCACCCATGCGCTCGTGCCGGTGAGCACGAGCAGCATGAGCGTCATCATGATCGTCAGCAGCTTGGTGGTCAGCGACCATTCTTCCCAGATGACGGTCTGCTTGCTCTTGCGGTGACGATTCACAGGCGTGACGATTCTCAGCTCGATAGGGGGTCAGGTGTCAGATACTCACTTGGTCTCGGGTGTGCGCAGCATGTAGCCCACGCCGCGCTTCGTCTGGATCATCGGGCGCCATTCGGCCTGCACCGGGTTGCCGGCTTCATCGGTTTCCGGGGCGGTGTCGATCTTGCGGCGCAGGTAGGAGATGTAGGACTCGACGATGCCGGTGTCGCCGCCGAAGTCGTACTCCCACACGTGGTCGAGGATCTGCGACTTCGACAGCACGCGGTTGGCGTTGAGCATGAGGTAGCGCAACAGTTTGAACTCGGTGGGCGAGAGGTCGACGAGGATCCCGCCGCGGCGCACTTCATGGGTGTCGTCGTCGAGTTCGAGGTCGCCGACCTGCACGACTGCACCCTCGTCCTCTTCGAGGCTGTGGGTGCGGCGCAGCACCGCGCGGATGCGGGCGACGACTTCTTCGAGGCTGAAGGGCTTGGTGACGTAGTCATCGCCACCGACGGTCAGGCCGGTGATCTTGTCGGAGGTGTCGTCACGGGCGGTGAGGAAGACGACCGGGATGTGCCGGCCGGTCTGGCGCAGCCGGCGGGTGACGGTGAAGCCGTCCATGTCCGGGAGCATGACGTCGAGGACGAGCAGGTCGGGTTCGCTCTGCTCGGCCAGGCGCAGGGCCTCAGCGCCGTTGCCAGCGGAGATGACGTCGAAGCCGGCGAAGCGCAGGCTGGTGGAGAGGAGTTCGCGGATATTGGGCTCATCATCGACGACCAACAGGGTGGCCTCAATGTCTTCGTGTTCGAGATGTCCTGAAGTCATGGCCCCATCCTGGCACATGAGTCTGGAAGTTTTCTGGACTCTAGCTGGATGCAAATGTGTTGTGCATCACATGTCAACCGACCGGTTTGTCATCGGTGTCGACATCGGGGTGGACGGTCTCGCCCTCGCCTTCCTCCTGATGGACCCAGCTGGGTCCGAAGAAGTCAGCAGTGGCCTCGTTCCAGTCCTCCAGCCACCCGCGCGGCGGAGCTTTGAGCAGCTCGCCTTCCTCCATCCAGTTGAAGACGTGCGCGTAGGACATCACCTCGGTATGGGAGACGCGCTTGCGCAGCATCTTCGGCGAGAGCTGGTCCGGTCGGGCGACGCCGAGAGTCGAGAGCATCTGCTTGGCCTCATCGACGGTGGCCTTGTGGTAGTTGTGCACCGCCACCGACTTCGAGGGCACATGCAGCGAGCGGGCGAGCTTGGGGTCCTGCGTGGCCACACCGGTGGGGCAGTGGTTGGTGTGGCAGCGCTGTGCTTGGATGCAGCCGACGGCCATCATCATCGGCCGGGCGGCCAGGCAGAAGTCCGCGCCCTGGATGAGCCGGCGGACGATGTCGTTGCCCGAGGCGATCTTGCCGGCGACTCCGAGCTTGATGTGCTTGCGCAGTCCGACGCCCACGAGGGCGTTGTGCACAACGTGCAGGCCCTCGGTCAGCGGGGTGCCCATGTGGTCTTCGTATTCCAAGGGCGCGGCGCCGGTGCCGCCCTCGGCGCCGTCGATGACGATGAAATCGGGCAGAATGCCGGTCTCGAGCATCGCCTTGCACATGCCGAGCACGTCACGGCGCATACCGACGCACAGTTTGAAACCGATCGGTTTGCCCCCGGAGAGTTCGCGCAGCTGGGAAATGAATTCCATGAGCTCGCGAGGGGTCTGGAATGCCGAATGGGCAGGCGGGGAGATGCAGTCCTCATCGAGCGGGACGCCGCGGGCCTCAGCGATCTCCGGGGTGATCTTCTCTGCCGGCAGCACGCCGCCCAGACCGGGTTTCGCGCCTTGGGAGAGCTTGATCGAGATCGCCTTGACATGCGGGTGGCGGGCTTTCTCCTCGAACTGCTCGGGATTGAAGTTGCCCTCGGAATCACGGCAGCCGAAGTAGCCGGACCCGAATTCCCAGATCAGATCGGCGCCGCTTTCGAGGTGGTACTTCGTCAGCCCGCCCTCTCCGGTCTCCTGGGCGAACCCGCCGCGGGCTGCTCCCTGACTCATCGCCATCACGGCGTTCTTCGACAGGGAGCCGAAGCTCATCGAAGAGATGTTGAACAGCGAGGAGTCGTACGGCTGGGTGCACTGCGGGCCGCCGATGCGCACCCGGTGCTCGCCCTCCGGGATCGGGCCGGGCTGTGCAGCATGGATGAGATACTCGTAGCCCGGTGCACGCACCTCGAGCTCGGTGCCGAAGGACTTGACCGAATGCGTGCCGTTGGCACGCTCATAGATGAGGTCGCGGACATCGCGGTCGAACGGCTTGCCGTCATAGTTGCGCTCGACGAAGTACTGCTGGACCATCGGGCGGATGGTCTCCATCATGTACCGGCCGTGGCCGATGACCGGGAAGTTGCGCAGCACCGCGTATCGGTGCTGCACCACGTCGTAGACGGCCACGAGCAGCAGGATGGCTGCGGCTAAGACGAGGATCCACCACCACGCGCTCAGTGCCAGCGCCATTGCCGCACCGACCGCCATGACGAAGAGTATGCCGATGAAGATACCGATCGCGATCATATTCTTTAGCCTACGACCAAAGCCGAGCTGCCTGAGGGAGGAACGTGCCCTGCTTTTCGCGCTGTCGGCGCACAGCTCAGGCCGGTTGCTCCTCCTGTCGCTTGCGGTAAGCGGCCACGTGGGTGCGGTTGGCGCAGTTGCCCGTGTCGCAGAAGCGCTTCGATCGGTTGCGTGAGAAGTCGACGAAGACGGCGTTGCAGTCCTTGGCCGCGCATACCTGCAGGCGGGAGAGCTCGTGCTCGCGGATGAGGTCGATGAGCGCAAACGCGATGTCGATGGCGAAGCGGTCCGGCAGCGGCGCGGTCTGGGCGGTGCCGTGCAGGTGCCAGTCCCAGCCGTCATGGCGCACGAGCTGGGGGAGTGCGTTGCAGCGCAGCAGTGTCGAGTTCACCGCCGCGACCACATCCTCGATCGCATCGGAGTCGAAGACGGTCTCGAAGTCCTCCCGCACCGCGTGGGTCAGGTCGACGTCGGAGCTCGTCGCCGCGATCGGGGCCGAGAAGTCGTGCCGACGCGCGAACTCCTCGATGGCTCCGGCATCGGCCAGCAGCTCCTGGTCGTTGCGCCCGGAGTTGATGAGGTCGACGAGCATGACCAGGACGGAGCGGTTTTCATCGGTGAGAGACATGCTGGCCACAGTGTAGCGAATACAGCCTGTGATCAAGCTCACGCGAAATCTGTCTCGTCATGACCATCGTCGCGTTGACTCGTGAGCTCTGCCTGCTGTTCACTAGAATGTGTGTCAGTGCGTCATGAGTCAAAGTGGTAACACTCATGACACGCCACTCCGTTCGTCGTGGGGAGGGAAACCGTGAACCGTCAGGCTATCTCAGGTCTCGTGCTCATCCTGCTGTCCGCCTTCTGCTATGCCGCAGCCGCGCCGATCGGCAAGGTCATGTATGCCGGCGGCTGGACCCCGGAGGTCGTCGTGTTCCTCCGCGTGCTCGGCACCGGCCTCGTCCTCCTCATCCCCACGCTCTTCGCCATGCACGGCCGCTGGCACGCGTTCGCCCGCTGGCAGACCTGGCGTGATGTCATCACCTTCGGGATCGTGTCCGTCGCCGGAGTCCAGCTGCTGTTCTTCATGTCGGTCGAGCACCTCGACGTCGCCATCGCACTGCTGCTGGAGATGACCGCCCCACTCATGATCGTCGTGTGGGTGTGGCTGCGCAGCCGCATCCGTCCCAGCTCACTGACCTTCGTCGGCATGGGCCTGGCGATGTTCGGCCTGGCCTTCATCCTCGACCCGCGCGGTGCCCAGCTCCACCTCGGCTCGGTGCTGCTGGCCCTCGGCGCAGCCGTCTGCCTGGCGTGTTACTTCCTCGACTCGGCCAAGGCTGAGATGTCGGTTCCGCCGATCGCACTCGTCGGCTTCGGCATGTTCGTCGCAGCTGTCGCCGTGGGCACCTATGCCTTCGCCGGTCCGCGCGCCCAGCAGCTGACCACCGCGCCCATGTCGCTGGGCTCAGTGCCGGTCACCTGGTGGCAGGCGATCGCGCTCATCGTCCTCGTCACCGCTGGCGCCTACGTCACCGCCGCCTTCGGCATCCGCATGATCGGTGCGACGGTCGCCAGCTTCGTCAACCTCATCGAGGTGCCGTTCTCCGTCGTCATCGCCTGGGTCGTTCTCGCCGAACTTCCGGTCTACGCCCAGGCCGTCGGCGGCATGCTCCTGCTCGCCGGCGTCGTGTTCATCAAGATCGGCGAGAGCCGCACTGCTGCCCGCGAGGTCGTGGTCTCCGATGTGCCGGTCGCCTCGCTTCCGGTCATCGAGCACATCGCCGTTCCCGAGGCGGTGCGCACCCGCAGTGCCGCTCCCGAGGCGGTCGGCGCCTGAATTCTTACTGCATGGTGTATGAATCTATGCATAGGGAGATTCTGAGCTTGCGGGCCGTCGGTACTGAGCCTGGCAGCCGCTATCGGTGAGATTGGAAGCCAAATATGGGGTGGCTTAGAAGAGTGTTTGCGTCGGACGCTAGCAGGCCGGCGGACAGTACGGCTCCGGAGACGAGCAGCGTGAAGGCATCACCGGAAAGCTCGAATAGCAGAAAAGCGCGGATTGCTCAGCCGGCCCAGAACGATCGAATCGAGTGTGAAGCTCGGCAATACCAGGCGGAGATCGAGAAGATTTCGCTAGCTTCACTTGACTGCGGCGAATATTGCGAACACATCGCCGAAATCTTTTCGGCGATGGAGTTGCATGAGGACATGGGTTTAACGCAGATCAGGCGAGGTCTGCGTCGTGCATGCGAAACTCGAATGGTGGCACAGGACGTCGAACTTTCGGACTACTTCGATACGCGCTGGCAAGAGATCCTGGCAGAGGCCGTTGCTGACGTACTCGGCGTCGCCTCAAAACGACAGACGGCGAACCGAAGGTATTCTGGGATGCCCTATGTCGATTGGATTTCAGACTGGCCATGGTCCTTCGAGTTGTGGCGATGCAACGCAAACGGATCTCCTGAGAAGCTACTCGGAACCCATGAGGAATCACAAGCTTCAGTGGCGGCCACAATGCTGCTGGACGTGCGCACGTTCAGGCTCCTCACGTCTATGCTCGCCGAATCAGCCGGTCGAAATCCCGACGATCCGTTAATCGGTCTTGCTATTGCTGAATGCGCAGGTCGTATTCGCGTTGAGGCGGGTAGAGAAGGATCGGAACTATCTGGAGAAGAAGTCCATCAGCTGATAGCAGAAGCTCAAAGCATCGTTGCAGTCGTCGACCTACTTGAAGCCGGCGACATCGATTTTTACGATCTCGTCAGCTTGTCGGACGGCGAGCAGGCCCGAAGTTTTGATTCTAGGCGTTCCTCCGCGAACTGTGGTTATGAAGAAAGTAGCGATAGCGCCTTTTCTGTCTCGCAACGGAAGGGAAGCTCTTCCATGGTCGCCGCGGCGAACAAGCTCAGTGCGGCTGAAGTCGATGGTCTTCTCCAACAGGCGCGGAGATGCTTGCAGGGGAGGGGTGCAAAGGCCCTGGCGAGAGAGTCCGTTAATGAAGTGTGTGAGAACGTTAAAGTTGAGGCAGATCTAGCGCCAAGCAGCGTTCTCTGGCGCTACGGTAATCAGATCCTTTCGTGTGCCGTGGAATCTGCTCTAGAACGCAGAACTGATTCGCTCCTATTGGCCCAGGAGGAGCAGGTCGAGCGTGCGCGCAAAATTATCACGCGCCTGGAGTGGATGCGTTTGAACAAGGTCTGGGACGAGCGGGGTGGAGGGTCTGCATTCAGAGAGCGATTCTCTGGCAAGGAGGCCCCGAGCGTCAGGGAGTTCATCTCGTACCTGCAGGAAAAAGGTAGTCCTCTTGATGCTCCGCTGGTGAGGAGGGAAAAACCTTCATTTGTCGCTTTCACAGATTTTCGAGTGTATGAAGAACAAGCGCGCAAGTGGATGGTGTGGTTAGGCTTTGAAGATGCAGTTTTGACTCCGCCAGGTCCCGACGGTGGAATTGATATCGTCTCCGATGTTGCGGTAGCTCAGGTGAAGTTGTATGCAAGTCAAATCGGAATTGACAAGATCAATGAGTTTGCGGGAGCTTCAGCTCCTTACCCTGGTCGGATAATGATCTATTTTGCTGCGAGTGGCTACACGAAGAGTGCAGTTGCCCGCGCCGATCAGGCGCAGTCCGAGATTGCCTTGTTTGTGTTAACCCAATTCGATATTGAACCGGTGAACGAGGTCGCGCAGAACCTTTACGCTCACGCAGACCGGCTCTAGGCCACGACTCCGCCTCGCCGGCGGACTTCACCGCCCGAGCTGCTCGGCGTTGAGGATCGTGTAACTATATCCCTGCTCGGTGAGGAACCGGCGCCGGTGTGCGCCGAAGTGCTCGTCGACGGTCGAGGCCGCCACGACCGTATAGAAGGTCGCAGCTTCAGCATGCGGCTTGGGCCTGAGGATCCTCCCGAGGCGCTGGGCCTCCTCCTGCCGGGAGCCGAAGGAGCCGGAGACCTGGATGGCAACCGAAGCCTCGGGCAGGTCTACGGAGAAGTTCGCGACCTTCGAGACGACAAGCACCGAGATGTCCCCGGCGCGGAACTGCGCAAACAGCTCCGTGCGCTCCTGCACCGGCGTCTTGCCTGTCAGCACAGGTGCGTCGAGGGCCTCGCCGAGCTCTTCGAGCTGGTCGAGGTACTGGCCGATGACGAGCACCTGCTGGCCGGCGTGCTGGGCGGCGATCTTCTTGACCACCGGAATCTTCGCATCTGAAGCGGCTGCCAGCCGGTAGCGGTCCTCCCCATCGGCGTGTGCGTAGGCGCGCCGGGTGCCGGCATCGAGCCGGACGCGCACCTCGTAGCAGTGGGCTTCGGCGATGAAGCCCGCGGCCTCGATCTCCTTCCACGGCGCCTCGAACTGCTTGGGCCCGATGAGGGAGAAGACTTCCTCCTCCCGTCCGTCCTCGCGCACGAGCGTGGCGGTGAGTCCGAGCCTGCGGCGGGCCTGCAGCCCTGCGGTGAGCCGGAAGACCGGGGCCGGCAGCAGATGCACTTCGTCGTAGATCACCAGCCCCCAGTCGCGGGCATCGAGCAGCTCCAGGTGGAGGTAGGAGCCCTTCCGGCGGGTGGTGAGGACTTGGTAGGTCGCGATGGTGATCGGCCGGATCTCTTTGACCGAACCGGAATACTCGCCGATCTCCTCGGCGGTCAGGGTGGTGCGCCTGAGCAGCTCGGCCTTCCACTGCTTGGCCGCCACCGAGTTCGTCACGAGGATGAGCGTCGTCGTGCCGACGGCGGCCATCGTCGCCGCCCCGACGATCGTCTTGCCCGCTCCGCACGGCAGTACCACGACCCCGGACTCACCGTGGGTGAACGCATCGACGGCCCGCTGCTGGTACTCGCGCAGATGCCACCGTTGGCTGTCGCCCGAGGCACCGGCGCCGGTGCCCGAGGTGGGCCCTGCCTCGGTGCCGGTGTCCCCGGTGGTGGCCGACAGCTCGATCTCATGCTTCTCACCATCGACGTAGCCGGCGTGGTCGGAGACCGGGTGGTCAAGCCGCAGCAGCCGGTGCTTGAGCTCGCCGCGCTCCGAGGGGTGCACGCGCACCGTGTGCTCATCGATGCGGGTGCCCACCAGTGAGACGATCTCCGGATGCGTGATGAGCTCGCTCAGCAGATCCGCATCCTGGCTGTGCAGGACGAGCCCGTGGATGGGGGACTGCTCGAGGGTGAGGACCCCGAAGCGCTCCATTGTTTCGACGATGTCGAGCAGCAGCTCGTGCGGGACCGGGTGCTTGGCGTATTGGAGCAGTGCGTCGATGACGGATTCGGGATCGTGGCCGCTGGCCCGAGCGTTCCACAGCCCGAGCGGGGTGATCGTGTACGTATGGATGAGCTCGGGCGTCTTGGCCAGCTGCGCGAACGGGGCGATTGCGATCGCCGCCTCGGCAGCCTCCGGGTGGGTCGATTCGAGCAGCACGGTGCGATCGGCCTGGACGATGAGGGGGCCGTTCACAGGCTGTCCTTGTTGTCCGTGTCCTCGCTGCCCGTGCCCGAGGTGGGGGTTCCTGAGGCGGGGGTGTCCGAGGCGGGGGTGTCCGAGGCGAAGGTGGGTGTGGTGCCGCCGTCACCTGTGCCGGCGGGAGCGGCGGAGATGATGCGGGCGAGCCCGAAGGTCAGTTCGGTGTCGCGGGCCGGGCCGGTGCGGGCGCGCACCCGCCCGCCTGCCACCTGGATCGGGGCGATGCGGACCTGGCGCTGGGAACCCTCGCGGCCGACGACGGTGAGGTCGACCTCGGTGCCGGTGGCTGCGGCTTCGCGCAGCACATCGGCAATCGTCGACGGTGATTCGGTCTCCGGTTCCTCGCTGCCGGAGCGCAGGGAGGAGATATAGGAGGACAAGCGCGAGTCAGGCACTCGGGTGGTGCGCCGGGTGGTGGCCGGCCGGCGGGCGAGGCTGGCTGCGCGCGGGGGAGCGGGGTTCTCTGGGGCGGCGGCCATCGTCTGGTATTCGGCGGCTTCGAGCAGCATCGCCAGCCGTTCGCGCGAGACGTTTGAGACCGCGACCGTCGCGCTCAAGCGGGTGAGCCCGGCGGGGACGAGAGCGGAGTCGGCGAGCATCGCGGCGAGTTCGGCTTCGTCGTCGACGACAATGACGCTGCGGGCGGCAGCGATCTGGATGCGGCCGAGCCGCCCGGCTGTTTCGGTGATGAGGAACTCGAGCGGCTGGGGCAGCGTGTCCTGTCCGGTGACCTCGCGCAGCCGGGCGGTGATGTCATCGGCGCGGAGCCCGGACTTCAGGGCATCGGCAATCGTCGTCTCGGTGAACCGGTACACGGTGCCCTGCCCGCGGGTGTCGACCTCGGCGATCTCGGTGAGCGCGGCATGGACCTGCGGGGCCAGCGGCCCGGTGGCGATCGCAGTGAGATCGGATTGGACGACCACCTGCGTCTGCAGCTGAGGCAGGATCCCGTCGACCCGGGCGGGAATCGATTCGGGCACCGAGATCGCAGTGATGTCAAAGCCGGTGACGGCACGGGCGGTGTCCATCGCCTCTGCGAGGTGCGTGGTGAGTACCTTCCCGAGTCGGGTGAGGGCGTGGGCGTGGCCATCAGCCAGCGGGGTGCACAGCAGCCCGAGCAGCGCGGCTTCGTCGATGAGCCGCGTGAGCGTGGCGGTGCTGGCGGCGGCCAGCAGCGGGTGGCGCCATTGGATGTGGGCGATGAGCAGATCATCGGGCACCGCCAGATGGGTGCCATCGTCTCCAGCGCTGCCGCCGCCAGCTGAGTCGTCTGTCAGTTCCGCCAGCGTGTGCAGCAGCGCGTACCGGGCGTGCGGCAGCGGCGGCTGGGACTGCGGGAACCCGGCATAGGCGGCCTTGCGGTGCAGCCCGGCCGAGGCGGCCAGCGACTGCAGCCGGTCCCCGCGCTCGGTGCTCCCGGCCAGCACATGGGTCGTATCGACGGCACCGGTGAGCCAGGTCTGCAGCAGCATCGCGTAGACCTCGCTGCGCTCGGCGGCGAGCACTGTGTCGAAGGCCGCAGTCGGCAGCCAGCGCGGATCGAGATCAGTCCCGCCGATGCCCAGCAGCCCGGCGGCTGCGGCCAGTTCGGTCAGCATCACCGCATCAGGAAAGCTCGCCCCGAGTGCGCGGGCAATGGCCTGCATATCGCGTTTGCCGGCCCCGCCGCTGGTGAGCTGGGAGACCTCATGAGAGGTGAAAGCGTCGACAGCCGAGAGCACCCCGGACACCGTCGCCGAGGCGGCCGCTGCCTCGGCATTGGCAGCGAGCGCTTCGGAGACCGGCCGGGTGTATTCGGCCGGATCGGCCGGGGCGGTGGCTGCCACCCAGTCCGGGGGAGAGCGCAGCTCCGCCGCCGAGGTCGGCAGCAGGCTCATCGTCTCCGCATGCGTGCGATATGCACGATCCCCGACCGGCCACAACAGCCCGCGGGTCTTGAGCGTCTCCACCACCTCGGGCGCGGCCGCCAGCGTGGATGCCGGCACGGCAGGATCGACACGGGTCGCACACGCCGCCCGGTGCACCGCCTGCAGGGCGGCCGTGTCGAGGGATTCGAGACCGGTGGCCACCGCGGTGCGCGACCCGGCGGCCGCGGCGACATCGCGCAGCCGGGGCAGGTCGGTGCGCATGAGGTCCCGGCGGGCGCGGGAGAACGCAGCGAAGTCCGCATCGGGAAGCTCGCGCAGCCAGGCGGCGAAGGAGGTCAGCGTAGCCATCGAACCCAGTCTAGTACCGCCGCCGCACCCGGCCCGGGCCTCGGCTACAATGGTCTGGCCAGCCGCAACAGGCCCGAACGCAGCAGAAGGAGGTGGCCACGGTGAGCGCACACGCACAGAACGCACAGACGCAGACGGCACCGCCGCACAGGCGTGCGAGTTCGCGCGCCGATGCCGCGCTCACAGCAGCTGCGGTGATCTTCTCGCTCATCGGGGTGCTTGCGATCGCGGTCGTGCTCATCCAGGCCGCCATGCAGGCCAGACCCTCGGCGCTCATGACCTACACGGGAATGATCTGCCTGCCGATCGGGTTTGCAGGAATGCTGGCCGTGCTCATCCGCGCCACACTGCGCCGCCGCAGCAGCTGAACCGGCCCGCCGGAGCCCACCGCCCGGCCCGCCAGCACACGACAGCCACCCGGCACCCGCGGCACACACCGCACCACCGGCCCACCGGCCGCACCACCCCACCAACTCAGAACAATCCGCTTCTGCTGCGGCACACCTGCCGCCAGAAGCCACGTATGTGAAAGGACGCTATGCCCACCGGACGCGTGAAATGGTTCGACGAAGGCAAGGGATTCGGCTTCGTCACCGCCGATGACGGCGAACAGATCTTCCTCCACGGCTCCGCCCTGCCCGCCGGAGCGCAGGTGCGCACCGGCACCCGCCTGGACTTCGACATCGTCGACGGCCGCAAGGGCAAGCAGGTGCTCAAGGCCCGCGTGCTCGACGCCCCGCGCAAGGTCCGCCGCGACCCGGAGAAGATGGTCGTCATGGTCGAAGACGTCATCCGCCTCCTCGACGACACCGCCGCCGGCCTGCGCCGCGGCCGGTACCCCGATTCGGCACATTCGCATAAGGTGGCAGAAGTGCTCCGCGCGATCGCCGATGACCTGGAGGGTTGATGTCGCACCTGTTCGATGCCTGGCTAGAGGACATGCGGGCCAGCCTCAGCCGCACAGGCGCCAGCCCCGCTGACTCCGGCGAGCCGGCTGCCGCCGCCGCGCCCGAGGCGGGGGAACCGGAAGCTGCCGCAGCTGCGGATCCGCAGTCGGCTGAGACCGCCGCCGAGGCGCCGCGCACCTCCCGCAGGTCCGCGAAGATCGCCGACGACGCGCTGCTGCTCGCCGCCGTCGACATCGCCCGCGAGGCCATCGCCGAGGCGGCCGAAGCCGAGCACATCGGTGGGCACCTGTCCGCTGTCATGGAGGGCCAGCGCCTGGCCACCCACGCGTTCGCCTGCACGATGCCCGGCTACCGCGGCTGGCACTGGGTCGCCGTGCTCGCCCGGGCGCCGCGGTCGAAGAAGGTCACCGTGTGTGAGACCGCGCTGCTGCCCGGTGAAGACGCGCTCGTGGCACCGCGCTGGGTGCCGTGGTCTGAGCGCCTGCAGCCCGGTGACATGAGCGCCCGCGATGTGCTGCCGAAGGTGCTTGACGACCCGAACCTCGAGCAGGGCTTCGAACAGGTCGGCGGTGAGGACACCGGACTCGGCCCCGATGACGAGATCGACCAGATCCCCAACTTCGAATGGGGACTCGGGCGTCGCCGCGTGCTCTCCCGTGAGGGCATCGCCAACGCCGCGACCCGCTGGGAGAACTCCGACGCAGGCCCCGAGGGCGACTTCGCCCGCCGCGCCTCTGCCCACTGCTCGACCTGCGGCTACCTCATGCCGATGGCCGGCTCCCTGCGCACGCAGTTCGGCGTGTGCGCCAACGAATGGTCGCCCTTCGACGGCCGCGTCGTCGCCCTCGACAACGGATGCGGCGCGCACTCGGAGACCGACGAGCGGCGCAAGCCCGAACCGATCCCCGACCCGGTCATCGACGACTTGGACGAGGACTTCGACATGGTCGCCACCACTAGCGACGACGACTCCGGCAGCACTGAGCAGTCCGACAGCAGCGAACAGCCCGGCACCAGCGAGACCAGCGGTGCGGACACGGCACAGCCGGCCACCGCCTCGGGAGCGGCAGAGGCCAACACCGCCGCCGAACCCGAACGCGAGGAGGCACACGCCAGCCGATGAGCTCGATGTTCCGGTCGCTGAGCGAGCCCAACTACCGCCGGTGGTTCTCGGGTGCGCTGGTGTCGAACACCGGAACGTGGATGCAGCGCACGGCGCAGGACTGGATCGTCCTTACCCAGCTGACCGACAACGACGCGACCGCGCTCGGCATCTGCATGGCTCTGCAGCTGGGGCCGCAGCTCATCATGTTCCCCGTCGCCGGGGCGATCGCCGATAAGTTCCCCAAACGCAAGCTGCTCATCCTCACCCAGGCCCTCCTCGGTGCCTGCGGGCTGCTGCTCTTCGCGCTCGCCATCACCCACCTGCTCGTGCTCTGGCACGTCTACGTGCTCGCCTTCGCCCTCGGCATGGTCGCCACGATCGACAACCCCGCCCGGCAGGCCTTCGTCTCCGAGCTCGTCGGCGAGAAGCTGCTGCCCAACGCCGTCTCGCTCAACTCTGCCTCCTTCAACGGTGCGCGCATGTTCGGCCCGGCGATCGCCGGCGGGCTGACCGCACTCATCGGCGCCGAACCGGTGTTCCTCATCTCTGGGCTCGGCTTCGCCGCCACCATCGGGGTGCTCGTTACGCTCGACCGGTCGACGCTGCACTCGACGAGTGCCCGGAAGATGGGCAAGCGCGGGGTCCTCGGCGGGTTCACCTACATCCGCACCCGGCCTGACATCATCGTCGTGCTCACGATCCTCGGGATCGTCTCGACCTTCGGGTTCAACTTCAGCGTCTACACCGCCACGATGGCCAAGATCGAGTTCCACCAGGACGCCGGCGGGTTCGGGCTGCTGTCCTCGGTCATGGCGATCGGCTCGGTCGCCGGGGCGCTGACGGCCGCCAAGCGGGAGAAGCCGCGGCTGCGGATGGTCTTCGGTGCCGCCGGTGGGTTCGGGATCGCCTGCCTGCTCGCGGCGATGGCCCCGAGCTACTGGGCGTTCGCGATCGTGCTCACCGGCGTCGGCTTCTCCGCGATCACAATGATGACCTCAGCGAACGCCTATGTGCAGACGACGACGCCGGCCGGCTACCGCGGTAGGGTCATGGCGATCTACGCCGCCGTCGTCATGGGCGGCACCCCGATCGGCGCACCGGTCGCCGGCATCGTCGCCGACCTCCTCGGGCCCCGCGCTTCGCTCGTCGTCGGCGGGCTCTCGGGTGTCATCGGTCTGTCCGTGGGGCTGGGCTGGATGATCTTCGCCAAGCACCTGCGCGTCCACCGTCCCCGCCGGCGCCGCCGCCTCATCCACCTCAGCTACGACGGCAAACCCTGAGATCAACCGCACCCGAGGTGTGGGGCGGCCGGTCATCAGCCGGTACGGCGCGCCTGCCCAGGTCAGTGCCGGGAAGTGCTCGTACACTGAGGGCGCACCCTGTTCCCGAAACGTGAGGCCACCTGGCAGTGAACGCAGAGATCATCACGACCGTCCTCGTCGGACTGGCCATGCTCATCGGTTGCATCGGCATCATCGTCCCGGTGCTGCCCGGTTCCATTCTCATCGCCATCGCCGCGATCGTATGGGCCGTCGTCATCGGCACGGCCACCGGCTGGGTGACGCTGGCCGTCATCCTGGTGCTCGTCGGCATCGGCATGACCGCCTCGTGGGTGCTGACCGGCAAGCGGCTCAAGGCCCGGCAGATCCCGAACTCCTCGCTGGTGCTGGCCGCGATCTGCGCGTTCATCGGTTTCTTCGTCATCCCGGTCGTCGGGCTGTTCGTCGGCTTCATCGCCGGTCTCTACCTCGCCGAATTCCGGCGGCTGAAGGATCCGAAGGAATCGTGGCAGTCGAGCTGGACGGCGATCAAGGCACTCGGTATCGGCATCATCGTCGAGTTCTGCTGTGCGGCAGCCGCACTGACGGCCTTCGTCGTCGCCAACGCCATCTATTTCGTCAACGCCTGAGCTGAGACAGCCGAAACGGCCGGCCACCCCGCGGGGTGACCGGCCGTTCTCAGATCTGCTGGAGTAGGTCTGCTGGCTCAGGCGCTCATTTCGTGACGGCGGTGAGCACGAAGTCGATGCAGGCCAGCAGCGCCTTGACGTCCTCGGGCTCGACCGAGACGAAGGTGGCGATGCGCAGCTGGTTGCGGCCGAGCTTGCGGTAGGGCTCGACGTCGACGACGCCGTTGGCGCGCAGCATGTCGGCGACAACTGCCGCATCGATGGAGTCGTCGAAGTCGATCGTGCACACGACAGCCGACCGATCCGCAGGGTCGGTGACGAAGCAGGTGGCGACATCGGAGTTCTCCGCCCACCGGTAGACGAGCTCCGATGACGTCCGGGTCCGTTCGGTCGCCCAGGCGAGTCCGCCGTTGCCGTTGATCCACTCGATCTGCTCAGCCAGCAGCAGGAGAGTCGCGACTGCCGGGGTGTTGTAGGTCTGGTCCTTGCGTGAGTTCTCGATCGCGGTGACGAGGTCGAGGGAGGCTGGGATCCAGCGGCCGGAGTCCTTGATCTCATAGGCCCGTTCGATCGCGCGTGGGGACATGATCGCAATCCACAGACCGCCATCGGAGCCCATGTTCTTCTGCGGGGCAAAGTAGTAGACGTCCGTTTCGCGGATGTCGACCGGCAGGCCGCCGGCGCCCGAGGTCGCGTCGATGACGACGAGCGCATCATCAGCGATGCCAGCCGGCCGCCGGATCTCGGTGGCGACACCGGTGGAGGTCTCATTGTGCGGCCAGGCGTAGACATCGGCGCCAGCCACCGCCTCGGGAACGGCACCGGTGCCCGGCTCTGCGTCGAGGATCGCGGACTCCGCCAGGAACGGGGCTGTGTTCGTGGCCTTGGCGAACTTCGCGCCGAACTCGCCGAACTGGGCGTGGGCGGCCTTCTCGCGCACGAGCCCGAAGGTGGCGACATCCCAGAACACGGTCGATCCGCCGTTGCCGAGCACCACCTCGTAGCCGGCGGGCAGGTCGAACAGCTCGGCCAGGCCGGTGCGGATGCGGCTGACGAGCTTCTTGACCGGGGCCTTGCGGTGGGAGGTGCCGATCACCTCGCGCCCGGCAGCGGCCAGCGCCTTGAGCTGCGCATCGCGCACACGGGCAGGCCCGGAGCCGAAGCGGCCGTCGGCGGGCAGGAGTTCGGATGGGATCTTCACGGAATTCGGTGCATCACTCACCCCACCGATTCTACGACCCGCGCGTGAGAAGCCGGGGACGGGGTCGCGGAGTAGGCTTGGGCCATGACTTCCGAGACCCCCGAGACGCAGGCCGCCGGGCGCGAGACGATCGCCGACCTGGCCCGCCAGCGCGTCGAATACGGCAGCGACCATCTCGACGAGGTCGCAGCCGACCCGCACACCCAGTTCCGCACCTGGTTCGCTGAAGCCGAAGACGCCGTGACCGAACCGAACGCAATGCTGCTGGCCACTGCGGACGCCTCCGGCCCGGCCGCCCGCATCGTGCTGCTCAAGGGCTTCGATGCCAGCGGGTTCACCTTCTTCACCAACTACGACTCGGCCAAGGGCCGTCAGATCGCCGCCCAGCCGATCGTCGCGCTCACCTTCCCGTGGCTCGAGCTCCAGCGGCAGGTGCGCGTGCGCGGGATCGCCGAGCCGATCCCGGCAGCCGACTCCGATGCCTACTTCGCCGTGCGCCCGCGCGGGGCGCAGATCGGGGCGGTCGCCAGTCGGCAGTCGGCACCGGTGGCCAGCCGCGAGGCGATGCAGCAGGCCTATGATGACGCCGCCGCCCGCTACGACGGCACCGAGGTGGCCCGGCCTGAGAACTGGGGCGGCTACCGCGTGCGCGCCTTCGAGATCGAGTTCTGGCAGGGCCGGGCGAACCGCTTCCACGACCGCTTCGTCTACATGAGCACCGACGGACAGCCCGCAGACCTCGCCACCGCAGCCGACTGGTCGATCACCCGCCTCAACCCCTGAGCCGGCCACCGCCTCGGCGCCGGCCGCAGACCAAGGTGGGCCGCTGGGCGAACCGGTGCGTGACGCCGCTCACGCGGGGGATAGGATGAGCGCGACGGCCGCAGCGTCCGCGGCCACGTGAGCGAATCAGAGAGGATGCTGCCATGACACAGAACCAGCCGGCCGCCTACGGGCCCGACGAGCTGTTCGAGAACCTCATCGCCGGTCAGTGGGTCCCATCGGAGGACCGCAGCCGCAACATCAACCCCTCGGACACCTCAGATGTCCTCGGCCAGTTCGCCCGCGCCGACGCCGCCACCGTCGAACGCGCCATCGCCGCAGCCAGGGAATCCGCCGAGACCTGGGCGCACAGCCCCATCCAGCAGCGCTTCGACATCCTCGACACCACAGGCACGCTCATCAAGGAGCGCGCCGACCAGCTCGGCGAGCTGCTCGCCCGTGAAGAGGGCAAGCAGCTCAAGGAGGCCACCGCCGAGGTGCTGCGCGCCTCCCAGCTGTTCAAGTTCTTCGCCGGTGAGACGCTGCGCAACACCGGCGAGGTCGTCGACTCCGTGCGCCCCGGCCTGCGGGTGGAGATGATCCACGAGCCGGTCGGTGTGGTCGGCATTATCACCCCGTGGAACTTCCCGATCGCAATCCCGGCCTGGAAGATCGCCCCAGCACTCGCCTACGGCAACACGATCGTGTTCAAGCCCGCCGAGATCGTCCCGGCCAGCGCGCATGCGCTCGTGTGCATCCTGCGCGAGGCCGGCCTGCCCGACGGTGTGCTCAACCTCGTCATGGGCCCCGGCCGCGTGGTTGGGGATGCGATCTCGACCAGCCGCGACGTCGATGCGGTCACGTTCACCGGATCGGTCGGCGTGGGTGCCGGCGTCATCGCCAACGCCTCGGCCGCCGGGTCGAAGGTGCAGTGCGAGATGGGCGGGAAGAACCCGCTCATCGTGCTCGGCGACGCCGACCTCGATGCGGCCGCCGATGCCGCGATCAACGGTGCCTTCTTCTCCACCGGCCAGCGCTGCACCGCCTCCAGCCGCCTCATCGTCACCGCCGATGTCCACGATGAGTTCGTCGCCAAGCTCAGGGAGCGGATGACCGGACTGACCGTCGGTGACGCGCGTGCAGATTCGACGGTCATCGGCCCGGTCGTGTCGGCAGACCAGCTCAGGCAGGATGAGGAGTACATCCGCCTGGCCGCCGATGAGGGCGGCACCGTCCACGGCGGCGAGCGGGTCGAAGCCGACACCGAAGGCTACTTCCTCGCCCCGGCGCTGGTGACCGAGACGACCGAGGACATGACGATCAACAAGGAGGAGGTCTTCGGACCGGTCGCCAGTGTCATCAAGGTCGCTGACTATAACGAGGCCCTCGCGGTGGCCAACCGCACGACCTTCGGTCTGTCGTCGGGCATCTTCACCGGCTCCCTCGCACGCGCCGAGCACTTCAAGCGCCACTCCCAGGCCGGCATGGTGATGGTCAACGCCCCGACCGCCGGCGTCGACTACCACACGTCCTTCGGCGGACGGAAGGGCTCCAGCTACGGTCCGCGCGAACAGGGCCGGGCGGCACGGGAGTTCTTCACCGTGCACAAGACCATCTACGTCAACCCCTGAACGCGGCCTGACGGCTGTGACCCAGCAGGCGCCTCGGCCCCGGTCACGAAACGCCGCTGACGCTTCAGCACACGCCCCCAGCGTGCGCGCTGGAGCAGTGGCCGCAACGGATGCGCTCGGGATGATTTTTCACCCCACACGGCGTAAAATGGAACAGTTCCAGATAAAATGGCCGGGGTTTCCTGCTCCGGGATAGACTGGTGACAACCGGAAGGGAAATGGACCAAGCTCGTGAATGACCTCATCGATACCACCGAGATGTACCTCAAGGCCATCGTCGAACTTGAGGAACAGGGCGTGGCGCCGCTGCGCGCTCGCATCGCCGAGCGCCTCGACCACTCCGGTCCCACCGTGTCGCAGACCGTAGCCCGCATGGAGCGCGACGGCCTGCTCGTCGTCGGCTCCGACCGCCACCTTATCCTCACCCCCGAAGGCCGCGACCTGGCTACCTCGGTCATGCGCAAGCACCGGCTGGCCGAGCGGCTGCTCGCCGATGTCATCGGCCTGGACTGGGAGCTCGTCCACGACGAGGCCTGCCGCTGGGAGCACGTCATGAGCGACCAGGTCGAGGAGAAGCTCGTCGGCCTGCTGGAGAACCACACCACCAGCCCCTACGGCAACCCGGTGCCCAGTCGCGAATCCCTCGGCGAGGCGCCCAAGCCCAGCGCTGACATCGTCGCCCTGTCTGAGGCCTGTCCCGGTGACCGACGGTGCACGGTGACGATCGCGTGGATCGCTGAGCCGCTGCAGACCGATCACATGCTGCTCGGCCAGCTCAAGCAGACGGGCATCCTGCCCGGGGTCACCGTCGACTGCGAGCCGACCGGCGACTACCTGACGCTGCGCGCTCCCGATGTCGCGGATGTCCTCGACCTGCCGATCGAGACCGCCGCACACATCTTCGTCACCCAGGGGTGACAGACGCCTGCCCGGTTGGATGCAGCACGGGCTGAGATTACGGAAGCGCCGCGATTGCGGCGCTTCCGTAACATTTTCTTGAAAAATTTCTATGGCCTCTGACCTGGGCAGATACCTGCAAAGTCACGGCGCTGTTCATATCCTTGTGACAATAATGTGACATTTGGCCGCGATCTCGGTTACTGTAGCTACCGCGGGTTGAGACAACCCGCTTCTGCAACGAGAATCCGAGTGCCGCGCTCAGTGCAGAAGACAGACTTACAAGGACCGTTGCGGCAGCGGGGGAACCACCTTCGCTTCACCGGCCGCAGGCCGCGAAGCTCGGGGCTAAGTTCCAAGCCGGAACCGGGCAACTCCAGCTCGAGCCCGACAGCTCACCCCGTAGGTAATGGAGGAGAACTTTCGTGGCAGTAAAGACGCGTGGTCGCCGCCGGGCAGACGGTCCGGCCAAGACTCCACTCACTGAACTCACCGACGTCCTCGCCGCCAACTCCGGTGCAGTCGGACGTCGTGCGGCCGTCGTCGCCGCCGCCGGCGGTCTCATGGCGGCAGTCGCACTCCCGACCGCCAACTCGGCAGCTGAAGCCGATGGCAAGGTTGTCGCACAGGACTCCGAGGTCGATGAGGCCCCCGAGTTCGTCAACCAGGCCAGCGTCACCGCTCCCGATGCCGAGGATGGCAGCGACGCCCTGAAGACCTCGACCGCCGACATCGAGACCGGATCTGCCAAGGCCGCTCCGAGCCCGGAGCCCACCCAGACCAGCGCGCCGACGCAGACCCGCGACTCGGGTTCGGCATCGCGTGATTCGGGTGCCGCCTCGCGTGATTCGGACCGCTCCTCGAAGAACTCCGATGACGTCAAGATGCCCAGCGGCTCGAAGGCACAGCAGGTCATCGGCCTGGCCAAGCAGTACAGCGGCATCCCCTACAAGTGGGGCGGCACGACCACTGCCGGATTCGACTGCTCGGGATTCACCTCGTTCATCTACGGCAAGGTCGGCGTCAGCCTGCCCCGCACCTCGGGTGCGCAGAAGAGCGCAGGCACGATCGTGTCGAAGTCCGAAGCCAAGCCCGGCGACCTCATCTGGGCTCCCGGTCACGTCGGCATCTATGCCGGCAACGGCATGATGTACGACGCCCCGAGCAGCGGCAAGACCACCGGTTACCACTCCGCCGATTGGATGATGAAGAGGGGCGCCGTCTTCGTCCGCGTTCTCTGATCCTTGAGCTGAGTCCAGCGCCCTGCGC